>DATAAG010000771.1:0-2334 GCA_036260235.1 Longimicrobium sp. | reverse complement strand
GGTCCGCGCCACCCGCCCCGGCGACGCGACTGCGTCGGAGGACGTGCGGCGGTGGGTGCGCTGGGGGGCGGGGCCGCGCGCGGGGCAGGCGCTCATCCTGGGCGCCAAGGCCAACGCGCTGCTCTCCGGCCGCTTCCACGTCTCCGCCGCGGACGTGCGGCGCGTGGCCGCCCCCGTGCTGCGCCACCGCGTGCTGGTGAACTTCCACGCCGAGGCGGAGGGCGTCTCGCCGGACCGCGTGATCGACCGGCTGCTGGAGGCGGTGGCGCCGCCGCGCTCCGGACTGTGAGGACGCGCGTGAGTGCGAGGAAGTGCGTGAGTGCGTCAGTGCGTGAGTGCGTGAGTGGCGCGGACCGCGGAGCCCGTGCCGCTTCGTCACGCCCTTGTCCCTGGCGCGTGGAGCGCGGCGCCCATCCCGCGCCGTCACGCCCTGGCCCTGGGCGGCTGAAGCCGCGGCTACAACTGCGGAAAGCCCCGCAAACTGCACGGGGCTTCACCTGCCGGTATCTCGGAACCCGTGCCGCGTCGTCGCGCCTCCGTCCCGGGCGGCTAAAGCCGCGGCTACAACTGCGGAAAGCCCCGCAAACTGCGCGGGGCTTCAACTGCAAACATCGCCAAACCGTCATTCCGAGGGAGCGCCACACTGCGCTTTCCCATACCGCGTCGCCTGCGCGCGACCGAGGAATCTACTCGCCCGTGCTCGTGGTCGGTCGTCGCGCTCCGATCTCACGGCTACAGTCCGCGCAGGCGGACTTTGCGCCTTTCCAGCGGCGAATTCATTCGCTCCGGGAGGCGCGGGGCTTCACCTGCGGACGGCCATCGGGCCGTCATGTCCGCGAAGGCGGACAGTGTGTAGTCGTTGCGGCGATTTCAATCGCTGGGCGGGGGCCCGGCTCCGCGCACGTAGGCTTCGCGCCGAACCATCATGGCGCCGCGCACCAACTCACGCACTCACGCACTAACGCACTCACGCACTCCCTCCGCGGAGCGGCCCGATGAGCGCGGCGACCGACTTCCTCCCCCCGAGGCTCCTGGAAAGGCTCGGCGGGCTGGACCTGATCGCGCGGACGGTGGTGAGCGGCTTCCAGACCGGCGTCCACAAGTCCCCCCACCGCGGCGCTGGCGAAGACTTCGCCAAGCATCGCGACTACCAGCAGGGCGACGACGTCCGCTACCTGGACTGGAAGCTCTACGCCCGCACCGACCGGCTGCACGTCCGCGAGTTCGAGGAGCGCAGCAACCTGCAGGCGTACCTGGTGGTCGACACCTCCGCGTCCATGGACTACGGCGAGCCGGGCGGCGTGACCAAGGCGCGCTACGCTGCCTACCTGGCCGCCGCCCTCGCGCACCTGATGCTGCGCTCCGGCGACGCCGTGGGGCTGGCCGTCAGCGGCGCGGACCCGCGGCTGCTGCTGCCGCCCCGCTCCCGCCGCGGGCACCTGCACGACCTGCTGCTGCACCTGGAGCGGATGAAGCCCGGCGGCACCGGCACCGCCGCCGACGCGCTGGATCGCGTGGGCGGCGCCATGCGGCGGCGCGGCCGCGTGGTGCTGATCAGCGACCTGCTGGAGGACGACGGCGGCGTCGCGCTCGTCGCCTCCGCCGGCCGCCTGCGCGCCCGCGGCGACGAGGTCATCATCCTTCGCGTCCTCACCCCCGCCGAATCGGGGGAGCGGGCGCCGGGGGCGGGGCTCTTCTTCGATCCCGAGCAGCCGGGGGAGCAGGTCGCCGCGGCCCCGGAGGCGGACGCCGGCTACGCGCGGCGCGTGGCGGCGTACTACGATTCGATCGCGGACCGGCTGCGGGAGCGCGGCGTGGAGTACGTGCCGCTGAGCACGGAGCAGCCGGTGGAGGAGGCGCTGGTCGCCTGGGCCAACCGCCGCCGGGGGGCGTGACGTGCTGACCCTGGCCGCGCCCGCCTTCCTTCTCGCCGGCGCGCTGGCGATGCTGGTGCCGCTCGCGCTGCACCTCATCCGCCGCCGCCCGCCCATGCGCGCCCCCCTGCCCACGGTGCGCTTCCTGGCGGAGGACCCGCGCAACGCCGTCCGCGTCAGCCGCCCCACGGACCTGCCGCTCCTGGTGCTGCGGATGCTCCTCCTCCTCCTCCTGGGCTTCGCGCTGGCGCGGCCGGCGTGGCTCCCCGCGCCGGAGGGGACCAGCACCGTCGTCCTCCTGGAACGCGGCGCCGCGATGCGCGGGGAGGGGTGGCGCGCGGCGGTGGCGGAAGCGCGGCGCTCTCTTCTCGCCACGGGCGGACAGGCGCGCGGCGAGCTGGTGCTGTTCGACACGGCTGCCGTGCGGGTGCCGCGCTCCCGGGTCACCCCGGCGCTCTTC
>DATAAG010000770.1:0-12155 GCA_036260235.1 Longimicrobium sp. | reverse complement strand
TCCAGCGTCCCGCCCATGGCCTCCACCAGCCGCTGGGAGAGGGTGAGCCCCAGCCCCGTCCCCTCCACCTCGCTGTGCTCCGCCCCCAGCCGCGCGAAGGGGACGAGAGCTGGTCGCGGTTCTCCTCGGTGGGTGGGCTGGACTACCGGGGGGAGTTGCGGGCCCTGTCGGCCCTGGACGACCTGGATCTCCTGGAGGGTCTGGAGGGTTGGGAGGAGCTGGATGACTCGGGCTTCGAGCGGCATACCAGCGTGTAATGCTCGAGATCGGGGTTGAGCGGCGCGAGGCCCACGAACTCCCGCAGCACCGACTCGGCGACGCACAGGGCGCCCTCCACCCACCCCTGGTCGAACGAGTAGCACGAGCCGATCACGTAGGTCTGCCGGGACGGGTCGTCCAAGATCCGCCGGTACGGGGCGCGGACGCGGTCCATCACGTCGCAGATGTCGTAGTGGGCCGCCCAGCCGTGATAGCCGGCACCGAAGGGGTCCTGTCCCCAGTCTTGGAAGTAGACCGCCCGTGGCGCCGGCACGTCCTCCACGCGCGCCCCGTGCGTCTCCGCGAGCTGCTTGACCAGGAGGTGGGCGAGCGGCGAGTCGTCGGGCATACGGGTGGGGCCGTGCAGCGGCTGCCGGATCGAGGAGGGAGTGGCCTTGTAGTCGCCGATCGTCTCCAGCACGCGCCAGAAGCTGGAGAAGGTCATGTCATCGTAGCTCGCCAGCAGCACGTACGGGCCACCGCTGGCGCCGGGCCCGCCGGGGACGTTGTTGGCGAAGTAGTCCACCATGCGCAGCGGCAGGTCCGTGACCGTGGGCCCGCCCACCAGCTGCGCCGCGGGCGGCGTGGGCCCCGCACTCGGCCACTCCAGCTGCGGCGTGTACTTGCAGATCTTCGGGTCCATCCACCAGGCGTCGTCCCACACCATCACGATCTTGATGGCGGGCTGGTTGATGGAGGACTCCAGGTAGTACCTCACCCGGTCGTCGTTGAGCAGGTAGCCGGCCGGGCACCCCGCCGCGACCAGCTCCAGCGCCCGGCGGGGCATGGCCAGGAAGAGCCGGTCGGCAGCCACGGTGTAGGTGCCCCGCGAGCCCAGGTGGTCGGCGAAGGTGCAGGTGGTGGTGCTGTCGCTCCCGGACTCGCTGAGCCCGGTGAGCTGCTGGCCGTAGAAGATGCCCGAGCCCGGATACGCCTTCGCCAGCTCGCCGATCGCGTCCGCCAGCGCCTCGAAGAGGATGCTGTAGCCCCCGTCCAAGCGCATGAAGCTGGTCGTGGAGCCGACGTCGTTGTTGTTCTCGAACGCGTCGGCCGCGCTCCAGTCGATGACGTTGGACGAGTAGCCGTTGCCGTCGGCCGCATAGTCGTAGCCCTCGTCCCCCAGCTGGTCGTAGAGCAGGTTCCAGTACCCGATGTCCCGCGCGGGCGTCCCGGCGGGAAAGCTGGCCGTGGCGCCGGCCGCGGGCACCGTGCCGTTCGCGAAGTACTCGCACCAGGCGGCCCGGTCTTCGTTGGCATCGCCCAGCCCCGGGGCAAACACGCCGGCGATGGCGCCGATGATGGTGTCGGCCGTGAAGGGCTCGCGCACCTTGTTGGTCCTGAGGAACTTCAGGAACTCGTCGTTGAAGCGGTACGGGAGCTTCCTGAGCTTCCTGCGCGTGAGGTCGTTCTCGTAGACGTTCAGTCCGCGCAGGTAGTAGAGGCGGTTGTCCGACTTGCCGAACGGCACCACCAGCCCGGCGAGGCCAAGGTCGATGATCAGGCTCTGGACGAGGCGGTGGCCCTCGGCGGTCGATTCCGGAAAGTGCGGATCGGTGGCGAAGCGCATGCCCCCGAACTCGCAGTACAGGCCGTTGCCGCCGATGTCATCGGGAAAGGTGTAGGTGTAGATGCGTCCGCCGGGGCGCTGGCCCCACTCGTACACCCGGACCGTGTCGCCCTGGGCCAGGGCGCCGTCCTTCAGCAGGCGGTACGCGGTGTAGAGCCCGGACGCGCCCGCGCCGACAATGATGTGGTCCATGATTCGTATTCCGTCTGAACTTTTGGAAAAAAATGCGAGGTCGCAGTATGTAGCAGACCCGCGACCGATGTCAATGAAAAACGGCTGCCCGCCGCCCAGCCGATCGGGTGCGACCTGGGCGAATCGGTGGACGGCCGTGAGGGCCGCGAGCACACACTTGCGTGCCGCATCCGGGGGAGCTCAGAGGAGTATTTCAACCGGCCCGCGCGAGGAGAGCGGCGATCGGACGCGCGCGTGGGACACGGCGAGCCGCGCAGCCTGCGTACACCGTCATCAAGCGCGAGCACGGCCGCTGGTGGGAGGTGCGTGATTCCAAGGACGAGCTGGTGTGCGCGACGGTCTACAAGCGCGGTGCGGTCGAGGTGGTGCGCCGGCTCGCGGCGTGAGGCAGGGGCAGGATGGGGAACTCCGTCGGGCCGAAATGCCGGTGCGATGCAAAAGCGCGGAGGCGCAGCGAGAGGCCACAGTGCTCTCTCTGCGTCTCCGCGTCTCTGCGTGAGATCCGGTCCGCCTACGCCGCCAGGGGCTCGGGGAGCAGGCGGTCGATGGTGGTGAGGAACTCGTCCACGTCCAGCGGCTTGGTGAGGTAGGCGTCCGCCCCCTGCGACCGCAGCCGGTGGATGGTGCGCGGCGTGGCGTCGGCGCTGATCACCACCACCGGGATGCCGGCGGTGCGCGGGTCGCGGCGCAGGGAGCGCAGCACCTCGTCGCCCCGCACGTCGGGAAGGTGCAGGTCCAGCAGCACCACGTCCGGCGCGTGCTGGCGCGCCAGCTCCATCCCCAGCCGCCCCTGCAGCGCGGGGAGCGTCTTCCATCCCGGGCGGGAGGCCAGGATGCTCTCCACCAGGCTCAGGTTGGCCAGGTTGTCCTCCACGTACAGCAGCGTCACCGGCGCGCGGCGCGGCTCCGGGGGCTCCGCCGGCGCGGCCGAGGCGGGGAGCTCCAGCCCTTCCACCGGGTCGCGGCTCAGCAGCAGCTCCACCGCGAAGGTGCTTCCCTCCGGGCCCGTGCTCTCCAGCTCCAGCGTCCCGCCCATGGCCTCCACCAGCCGCTGGGAGAGGGTGAGCCCCAGCCCCGTCCCCTCCACCTCGCTGTGCTCCGCCCCCAGCCGCGCGAAGGGGACGAAGAGCTGGTCGCGGTTCTCCTCGGGAATGCCGCGGCCCGTGTCTTCCACCCGCACCCGCACCCGTCCCGCGTCGGCGGCGTCCTGGCTGACCTCCGCGCCCAGCCGCACCTCGCCGCCCTCGCGGTTGTACTTGATGGCGTTGGAGATGAGGTTCAGCAGCACCTGCACCAGCCGCTGCCGGTCCGCCCGGACGAAGAGCCCGTCCGCGGGAAGGTCGCCGGCCACCAGCTGGACGCCGTCCTGCGACGCCAGCGGCCGGGCCAGTGCCAGCGCCTCCTGCAGCACCGCGCCCAGGTGCACCGGCTCCAGCGAGAGCTGCTGCCGCCCGCTCTCGATGCGGGCGATGTCCAGCACCTCGTTGATCAGCCGCAGCAGGTGCCGCCCCGCGGTGAGGATGTGCTGCACCCCGCGCTGCTGGTCCGCCGGCAGCCCCGCGCGCTCCAGCAGCTGCGCGAAGCCCAGGATGGAGTTCATGGGGGTGCGCAGCTCGTGGCTCATCCGCGACAGGAACTCGCTCTTGGCGCGGTTGGCGCGCTCCGCCTCGGCGGTGGCGCGGCGCAGCGCCTCCTCCGCCTGCCGCCGCTCCGTGGTGTCGCGGATGTTGGCCACCACCCCCTCGTCCGGGGAATCCGGCGAAAGCGTCTGCCCGAACGCCTCCAGGTAGCGCCAGCCGCCGTCCTTGTGCGCCACGCGGTACTCGGCGTGGCCCACGAACCCGGGAGTGGCGAACGCCCGCTCCAGCTCGGCGGCCACCGTGGGGGCGTCGTCGGGATGGATGTAGTCGAAGGCGCTCCGCCCCACCAGCTCGTCGGGAGTGTAGCCCGTGATGCGGAAGATCGACGCACTCTGGTACAGCATCGTTCCCGCCCGGTCCACGATGGCGATGTTGTCCTGGGCGTTCTCGATGAGACGGCGGAAGTGCTCCTCGCTGCGCCGCAGCGCGTCCTCCGCCGCCCGCCGCTCCGTCACGTCGCGCGTGTTCAGCACGATCCCCTGCTCTCCCGAGTCCGGAGAGAGGGTGCGGCCGAAGGTCTCCAGGAGGCGCCAGCCGCCGTCGCGGTGGCGGTAGCGGTACTCCGCGTGCCCGGTGGTCCCCGGCGCGGCCACAGTGGCCGCCAGGACCTCCAGCACCCGCTCCCGGTCGTCGGGGTGGATGAGATCGAACGCGCTGATCCCCTCCATCTCCTCCGGGGGATAGCCCAGGATGCGCTCCATCGACGGGCTCTGGTACAGCATGCGCCCGGTCTGCGGGTCCAGGATGGCGATGATGTCGTGCGTGTTCTCGATGAGCGCGCGGTAGCGCTCCTCGCTCTCGCGCAGCGCCTCTTCCGCGCGGCGGCGGGCGGTCACGTCGCGGGTGTTGATGACGATGCCGTCCTGCGGATCGCCGGTGAGCGTCTTTCCCACCGCCTCCACGTAGTGCCACTCGCCGGAGGCGTTGCGGTAGCGGAACTCCGCCGATCCCGTCTTTCCGGGGTTCGCGGCCACGTCCGCCAGCGCCCGGGCCACGTGCTCGTGGTCGTCGGGGTGCACGCGCTCCCAGGCGCTCGTGCCCTTCCCCTCCTCCACCGTGTAGCCGTACAGCCGCTCGATCGCCTCGCTCTCGTAGCGGATGGTGCCGTCCGGGCCGATGATGGAGACCAGGTCCGACGAGTGCTCGATCAGGCGCCGGAAGTGCTCCTCGCGGGCCCGCAGCGCCTGCTCCGCCTCCACCCGGTCGGTGATGTCGCGGCCCACGGCGATCACCGCGTCCTGGCCGAAGTAGGTGGAGCGGGCCAGCACGATCTCCTTGGGAAAGACGCTGCCGTCCTTGCGCCGCCCCCACCACTCGAAGCGCTGCGGCTCGCCCGCCACCGCGCGGGCGAAGCGGGCCATGGTGTCGTCCATGTCCACGCGTGCCGGGTCCATCAGGATCGCGGGCGTCTGCCCCAGCAGCTCCTCGCGCTCGTAGCCGTAGGCGCGCACCACCGCCTCGTTCACGTTCAGGAAGCGGCCTTCCAGGTCCTGGATGTAGACCAGCTCCGTCAGGTTGTCGAAGAGGCCGCGGTAGCTCTCTTCGCTGGCGCGCAGGGCGGCCTCCGCCTGGGTGCGGTCGGTGATGTCGCGGACCACGGTGGCCAGCTCCCCCGCCACCAGCGGGGCGATGCGGGCCTCGTAGGCGCGCTCCTCGCCGGTCGGCAGGGGGAGGGTGTAGTCGATGGTCTGCAGCTCGCCCGTGCTGCGCAGCCGCGCGACCGCCTCGTCGAACTGGCGCCCCACCTCCGGCGGCATCACCTCCCGGATGCACCGGTTCAGGAACACCTCCGGCGGCACGTAGAGGCCGCTGACGGCGCCGGCGCGGTACCCCAGGATCCGCCCGTCCTCCGCCACCCGGAAGTACAGGTCGGGGAGCGCCTGGAAGACCACCTCCAGCTCCTGCGTGCGCTGCAGCAGCGCCTCCCGGGCCGCGCGCTCGTCCTGCGCCAGCCGCAGCCGCACCAGGGCGCCGGCGGCCACGCCGGCCAGCGCCTCCAGCACCTCCACCTCCTGGCGCGAGTAGCCCCGCTCCGCGCTGGCGGTGACGATCACGCCCAGCACGTCCTCGCCGGAAAGCACCGGCGCGCTCAGCACCGCGGGTGTCTGCTCGCCGCGCGGGGTGAGCTGGGTGCGGCGCTCGCGGACGGCGCGCCACCCCATCTCGTCCTCGCCCGCGGCCAGCGCGGGAAAGGCGGCGTGGTAGCGCAGCGCGTCCGCGGCCGGGTCGTAGGTGGCAAAACGGAAGGCGTCGCAGGGAAGCACCTCGGAGCAGGCGCGTCGCAGCACCGCGGCCAGCTCGTCGGGCGACCCCGCGGACGCCGCGCCGGCGGCGGCCTGCGCCAGCGCGCGAACGCCGGCGCCGGTCTCCCCGGCGCGATCTATGTCGAAAGCCGGTCCCGGCGCAAAGCGCTGCGCCGCCGGTGCGGCTGGGATCAGGGAAGCGTCCGCGGAAGCGCCGTTGCGCGCCCCGCGGCCGGGATTTGTGTCCAGAGCCGGGTTGGCCGCGGCGGGCGGGCCCGTGTGGCCGGCTGAAGATGGGGTGGAGGGTCTACCGCGCATCGGCGGGCGGCTCCGTTGGGGGTCTGCAGCGAGCCTGTGCAGCTCGACGTGATCAAATCTGCCGCCGCGCCCTGTACGGGGCATGGTGCACATGACCTATGCGTATCCAGCGCTGCGCCGACGCTCTGGCTGGAACGACGAAGAGGCCCGCGGCGCTGGCGCGGCCGCGGGCCTCCTGATCTATGTCCAGAGCCGGGTCTCCGTGGCGGACTGCTCCGCGGGCGGCTGAAGATTGGGGTGGAGACTGTGCCGCGCGTGGCGGCGGCTCCATTCGGGTACTGCAGCGAGCCTGCTGCTGCTCGACGCGGAGAAAGATGCGGCCTCGCCGCGAGCCCGGCATGGTGCAGATGACCCATATGCGAATCGCACCGCGGCGGCGCTGCATCGACAGTGGATCACGAAGAGAGGCCCGCGGGCGCTCTGCGCGGCCGCGGGCCTCCTGATCTATGTCCAAAGCCGGGTTTCCGTGGCGGCTGTTCCGCCGGGCCGGCTGAAGATTGGGGTGGAGACGATGCCGCGCGCGGCGGCGGCTCCATTCGGGTGCTGCAGCGAGCCTGCTGATGCTCGACGCGCAACAAGATGCCACCTCGTCCCGAACCCGGCATGGGGCAAATGACCCATGCCGATGAGCCTGGGTGAAGGTTGATCCGTGGGGTGTCGGTCTTGTGTCCTCTTGCGCCGCCTCCGTGCCCGGCGAAATCATGCCCATGGCGACGCTAAACCGGGAATCGCCGTGCCCCGCGCCTGAGCGACTGAAGTCGCCGCTGGAAACTCGCAAAGTCCGCCTGCGCGGACTCGGATCCCTCAGGAAAACGGCGTGACACGCCAGGCGGTCGAAGCCCCGCGCAGTTTGCGGGGCTTTCCGCTGTTGCAGCCGCGGCTTTAGCCGCCCGGGGCGCGGGGCGGCCTGTCGCCGGAGAGGCCGGCCACGAGCACGGGCGAGCAGATCCTTCGGTCGGCGCCATGGTTCCGTGTGGACGCACGTCGTGTGCGGCGCCTCCCTCAGAGGGTGTTGCCAAACCGCCACGAACGAGCGTTGTCTTCCTGAGGGAGCGCCACACGGGACGGCGTACGCACAACCGCTTGCGCGCGACCGAAGGATCTGCTCTCCGTCACCCGGGGCTGGCTCCCGCGGTACGAAGCCAGCCCCTCGGCTCTGCCGGCAAGATCCTTCGGTCGGCGCCAGAGTGCGGTGTGAACGCCAGGGCAGGCGCGGCGCCTCCCTCAGGAAGACAAGGCTCGGGTGCGGTTTGGCAACAACCTCTCAGGAAGACAAGGCTCGGAAGCCTGGGGTTTAGCAACACCCTCTCAGGAAAACAACGTGACACGCCATGCGGTTGAAGCCCCGCGCCGTTTGCGGGGCTTTCCGCTGTCGTAGCCGCGGCTTTCGCCGGCCGGCACGAGCGTCGCCTCCATGCCCGAAAACCCGGCGCGACGCCTTGTACGCGGGGTGCGAACGCTATACGTTTGTGCGGCATCACCTTCCCTCCCGCCCGCCCGGTCGCCGTCCCCCCATTCCGCGTTGTGCCGATGGACCCGCTTTCCCCGTCCGCATCCGCCGCTCCCGCGCTCTCCGTGCCCCTGGCCGGGGGCGAGGACGCCCTGCGCGCCACCCTGTCCGCCGCCCTGGAGGCGCTCGAAGCGGAGCGCGCCGCGCGCGAGCGCGCGGAGGCCGCGCTGCGGGAGAGCGAGCGCCGCGTGGCCGAGGTGGAGTCGCTGGCCCAGCTGGGCAGCTGGGAGCACGGCGTCGGCGAGCCGCTGCACCAGCAGCCCATCCGCTGGTCCGGCGAGCAGATGCGCCTGCACGGCTTCGAGGACGGCGCCCACCCCGCCACCTTCGGCGAGTTCCTGGAGCGCGTCCACCCCGACGACCGCCAGGCCGTCGCCGACGCCTGCGCCGCCGCGGTGGAGAGCGGCGACTCCGCCGGCATCGGCTACCGCGTGGTGCGCGCCGACGGGCAGTTCCGCTGGCTCTACGCCCGCGCCGTCCTGGTCCGCGACGCCCAGGGGCAGCCGCTGCGCCTGGTGGGGACCTCGCAGGACGTGACCGAGCACCACCTGGCGGAGACCGCCCTGCGCGAGCGCGAGCGCACGCTGGACGAGGTGGAGCACCTGGGCGACCTGGGCACCTGGGAGTGGCACCTGCCCACGGACACCATCACCTGGTCCCGCGAGCAGCTGCGCATCCACGGGGTCGATCCGTCGACGAAGTCGCTGACCTTCGCGCAGTTCCTGCAGCTCGTCCACCCCGACGACCGGCAGCGCGTCATCGACGAGTGCGACCAGCTGCTCGCCACCGGGGAGCCGTTCGACTTCCCCTACCGCGTCGTCCGCCCCGACGGCTCCGTCCGCGAGCTGCAGGCGCTGGGCAAGCTCCTTCCCGACGCCGCGGGAACGGGGATGCGGATGGTGGGGATCTCCGCGGACGTCACGGAGCGCAACCAGGCGGACCGGGCGCTGCGCGCCTCCGAGGCCCGCTTTCGCGACCTCTTCGAGCAGTTCCCCCACAGCGTGAAGGTGTACGCCCCCGACGGCCGCGTGGTGCGCGTGAACGCCGCGTACGAGCGGCTGTGGGGGCTCACCCTGGACGACGTGTCGCGCTTCAACCCCCTGCGCGACGTGGAGATGGCGGAGATCGGCGCGCTGGTGCGCCGCGCCTTCGCGGGCGAGACCGTGGTCCTTCCCCCCGTGCAGTTCGACCCGCGCGAGTACTCGCCCGACGTGGTGCCGCCGGAGGGGATGGAGTGGCCGCGCTGGGTGCAGGCCTCGTACTTCCCCATCCGCGGCCCGGACGGCGAGGTGCTGGAAGTGGTGGCCGTCCACCAGGACGTCACCGACCAGCGGCAGGCGGAAGAGGCGCTGCGCGCCTCCGAGGCCAGCTACCGCACCATCTTCGAGTCCAGCAACGACGCCATCTTCCTCACCGACCCGGCGACGGGGAGGGTGGTGGACGCCAACCTGCGGGCGTGCGCCATGGCCGACGCCACGCTCGAGGAGCTGAAGGCCGACGCCGCCTCCTTCATCTGGAACGGCCCCCCGCCCTTCACTCCCGAGACGGCGCGCGACCAGATGCGCCGGGCGCTGGAGGGCGAGGCGCAGCGCTTCGAGTGGATGTCCATCCACCCCCGTACCGGCGAGGAGATCTGGGGCGAGGTGAGCCTGCAGCGCATCACCCTGGGCGGCCAGGTGCGGGTGATGGCGCTGGTGCGCGACATCGCGGAGCGCAAGCGGGCGGAAGAGGCGCTGCGGGCGTCGGAGGAGAGCTACCGCACCCTCTTCGAGCTGTCCAACGACCCCATCTACGTCCACGACGTGGAGACCGGCGCCATCCTGGACGCCAACCGCCGCGCCTGCGAGGCCGCGGGGCTCACCCTGGAGGAGCTCAGGTCGCGGGGGCTGCAGCTCATCGCCGGCGGGCCGGAGCCGTTCACCCACGCGCGGGCGATGGAATACATCCGCCGCGCCGCCGCCGGCGAGCCGCAGCGCTTCGAGTGGCTCACGGGGCTGGGCGAGGGCGGGCAGCAGTGGTCGGAGGTGTCGCTCAACCGAGTGACCATCGGCGGGGTGGACCGGCTGGTGGCCACGGCGCGCGACATCACCGAGCGCAAGAAGGCGGAGCAGGCGCTGCGCGACCGCGAGGAGAGCTACCGCACCATCTTCGACTCCGCGGGCGCCGGCCTGTGGGTGCACGACATCGAGACCGGCGCCTTCCTGGACGTGAACCAGACGGCGTGCGAGCTGTACGGCTGGTCCGTGGAGGAGCAGAAGGAGATGGGCGTGGCCGGCCTGAGCTGGGGCGAGCCGCCGTTCACCATCGACGACGCCATGCGGCACGTGCGGCGCGCCATCGAGGGCGAGCCGCAGCGCTTCGAGTGGAAGGGCCGCCACCGCGACGGCCACCCCGTCTGGGCGGAGATCACGCTCCGCCGCGTCACCATCCTGGGCGAGGACCGGCTGCTGGCCACGGCGCGCGAGACCAGCGAGTGGAAGGAGGCGCAGGAAGCGCTGCGCCGGGCCAACGAGGAGCTGGAGGAGCGCGTCCGCGAGCGCACCGCGGAGCTGGCGGAGGCCAACGAGGCGCTGGAAGAGGAGGTGGCGGAGCACGAGGCGGCGCAGGAGGCGCTGCTGGAGCGCACGCAGGAGCTGGAGGGCGTCTTCCAGGCGCTCCCGGACCTGTACTTTCGCCTGGAGCCGGACGGCACCATCACCGACCACCGCGCCGGGCGGGCGGCCCAGCTGTACGCGCCCCTTCCCGAGTTCCGCGGCCAGCGCATGCAGGACCTGCTGCCGCCGGAGGCCGCCGCGCGCTTCGTGGCGGCGATGGCGGAGGCGGTGCAGAGCGGGCAGCTGGCCATGCTGGAGTACCGGCTGGACTGGGACACGGCGCAGGAGTTCGAGGCGCGGCTGGTGCCGCTGGCGGACGGCACGCTGGTGACCGTGGTCCGCGACATCACCGAGCGCAAGGCGGCGGAGCGCGAGCTGGAGCGCCGCCGCCGCGAGGCGGAGCAGGTGGCGGAGACGCTGCGGCAGCAGGCGCTGGTCTTCGAGACGCTGGCCGAGGCGGTGGTCATCGCCGACGCCGAGGGGCGCATCCGGGACTGGAATCCCGCGGCGGAGCGGATGTTCGGCTACCACCAGAAGGCCATCGTGGGCCGCCGGGGCGGGCTGGTGAACCCGCCGGGGCGCGAGCCGGCGGTGAGCCCCGAGGTCATGGCGGCGCTGGACCGCGACGGCAGCTGGTCCGGCGAGGTGCCCTTCGTCCGCGCGGACGGCAGCGAGGGCGTGGCGGAGGCGGTGGTGGTGCCGCAGGCGGACGAGTCCGGCCGCCGCATCGCCCTCATCAGCGCCTACCGCGACGTGACGGAGCGCCGGCAGGCGGAGGCGGAGCTGGCCCGGCAGAAGGCGTTCTTCGAGGCGGTCATCGACAGCCTGGAGCGCGGGGTGGCGGTGTTCGACCCCCAGCTGCGCTTCGTGTACGTCAGCCGCGGCGGCATCCAAGACGACGAGGTGCGGCAGTGGGTGATCGGCCGCACCATGGCGGAGTACGGCGAGCGGATGGGCCTGTCCCCGGAGGTGGTGCAGCTGCGGACGGGGAGCATTCGCCGGGCGCTGCAGGAGCGGCGGCTGGCGGAGGTGGAGGAGCAGGTGCGCCAGCCCGACGGCAGCGTGCGCCACGTGCTGCGCCGCTCGCTCCCGGTGATGGACGAGCAGGGGAACGTGCTGCGCGTCATCGGCTACAGCGTCGACATCACCGAGCGGGTACGCGTCGCCGAGATCCTGCGGGAGAGCGAGGAGCACTTCCGGCGGCTCATCGAGAACGCGCACGACATCACCTGCATCCTGGAGCCCGACGGGCGCATGCGCTACGTGAGCCCCTCGGTGGCGCGGGTGCTGGGGTACGACCCCGAGGAGCTGGAGGGGCGCGACTCGCTGGCCTTCATCCACCCCGAGGACGCGCCCGACGTGCGCGAGGCGCTGGCGCTGCTGCGCGAGGACCCCGGCGCCACGGCCGTGGCGGAGTACCGCTTCCGCCACCGCGACGGCAGCTGGCGGCACCTGGAGGCGGTGGGACGGCTGATGAACCCCGACGCGCCGGAGGCCGGCTTCGTCTCCAACATCCGCGACGTCACCGAGCGGCGGCACGCGGAAGAGGCGCTGCGCGAGGCCACGCTGGCGGCGGAGCGGGCGCGGACGGAGGCGGAGCGCGCCAACCACGCCAAGAGCGAGTTCCTGTCGCGCATGAGCCACGAACTGCGCACGCCCATGAACTCCATCCTGGGCTTCGGGCAGGTGCTGGCGCGGCGAGCTGCGGGTGGACCAGCAGAAGCACGTGCAGCACATCCTGAAGGCGGGGCGCCACCTGCTGCGGCTGATCAACGAGGTGCTGGAGATCGCCCGCATCGAGGCGGGGCGGCAGAGCTTCTCGCTGGAGCCGGT
>DATAAG010000769.1:0-1808 GCA_036260235.1 Longimicrobium sp. | reverse complement strand
CCGGCGGCGGGGGGGCGGCGCGGGCGAGGCGGCCCGCGCGGAGGTCCCGCGCGCGGCGCGGCTGGAAGCGGCGGTCTCCGAGGTCCAGGGCTGAGGCGCATGGCACCCCCCTTCCTCCGGCGGATGCCGCGGGTGCGGCGGGCCGTGCGCGCCGGCCGCGTGCGGGGCCAGCAGGCGGCGCTGCACTGGCGCGCGCTGAGCGCCGGGCGGCGCATGCTGCCGCACTTCATCGTCATCGGCGCGCAGAAGGCGGGGACCTCGTCGCTCTTCGAGTACCTGTGCGCCCACCCGGACGTGCTCCCTCCCTTCCGCAAGGAGGTGCACTTCTTCGACAACGCGTTCGAGCGCGGCGAGCGGTGGTACCGGGCCTTCTTTCCCCGCGCCTCGGCGGCGGCGCGCCGGGACGGCCGGCCGGCGGCGGTCACCGGCGAGGCCAGCCCGTACTACCTGTTCGAGCCCCGCGTCCCCGAGCGCGCGCACGCCCTGGTCCCCGGGGCCCGGCTGATCGCGCTGCTGCGCGACCCCGTGGAGCGCGCCTTCTCGCAGTACGAGCACAGCCGCCGCAAGGGGCTGGAGACGCGCACCTTCGAGGAGGCGATCGAGGAGGAGCTGCGCGAGCTGCCCGGCGAGGTGGAGCGGATGCTGGCCGACCCCGGGTACCGCAGCCCGCTGCACCAGCACCGCGCCTACCTGGCCCGCGGCTGCTACGCCGAGCAGCTGGAGCGGTGGAGCCGCTGGTACCCGCGCGAGCGCATCCTCCTGGTGCGCAGCGAGGACCTGTTCGCGGACCCCGCGCGGGCGTTCGGCCGCGTCCTGGAGTACCTGGGGCTGCGCCCGTTCACCCCTCCCGGGTTCGCCGCGCACAACAGCCACCCGTACCGCAGCCGGCTGCGGCCAGAGACCCGCGCGTTCCTGGAGCGCTACTACGCGCCCCACAACGCCCGCCTGCGCGAATGGAGCGGGAATGCGATCGCCTGGTGAGCCGCGCCGCGGGCGGGGAGCGACGGCGGTGAGGACGACCGATCCCTCGGGCACGGGGTGGACGGAGGAGGTGGCTGCGCCGGCCCCGTGCGGGGCCGATGCGCGTTCAGGAACCGGCGGGAGGACGAGGGGACGATGGGGCTGACGGTCTGCCTGACCCACGACGTGGACCGCGTCTACAAGACGTACCACTACCTCACCCGCGACCTGCGGGGGGGGCACCTGCGCCGGCTGCGGACGCTGTTCACCGGCGAGTCGCCGTTCTGGCGCTTCGAGGCGCTGATGGCGGCGGAGGACCGCCACGGCGCCCGCTCCACCTTCTTCTTCCTGGAGGAGAGCATCCCGTTCGAGCCGCTGCGCCCGGCGCGGTGGAAGCTGTCCGCGGGACGCTACTCCTACCGCGACCCCCGGGTGGCCGGCGTGATCCGCGCGCTGGACGCCGGGGGATGGGAGATCGGCGTGCACGGCAGCTACCGGTCGTACCGCGACGGCGGGCTGCTGCGGCGGGAGAAGGCCAGCCTGGAGGAGGTGCTGGGGCGCCCCGTGACGGGGATCCGGCAGCACTACCTGAACCTGGACGTGCCGGAGACCTGGCGGCTGCAGCGCGCGGCGGGGTTCCGCTACGACGCCTCGCTGGGCCGGCGCAGCGGCATCGGCTTTCCCGACGGCCGCGACCGCCCCTTCCGCGACCCGGACACGGGGATGGTGGTCATTCCGCTGGGGATGATGGAGTCGTACCTGTTCCGCCAGGCGGGCGGCGACCCGGAGCGCGCCTGGACGCTCACGCGGGGGATGATCGACGCGGCGGAGCGCGACGGCTCGGTGCT
>DATAAG010000768.1:0-7805 GCA_036260235.1 Longimicrobium sp. | reverse complement strand
GCACGGGCTGGGGGCACGGGGTCCTTGCGGTCGGGGTGGCGGCGACGGCGAACCGACAAGATGCGGAGCAGGTATTCCGTGTCAAGCATCCGCGCACCATGGGCGCTTTTGCGCCGCGCGGCTTGACGGAATGGCCGTCCGTCGTCATCCTCCATCCGGTTTCCCTCTCCGACGCACGTGGCTGGTACCTGATGATCTGGTTCGGCAAGCCGCTTTCCGAGGTCCTGTACACGCCCCCCGCCGGCGCGGCGCCCGTGGGCGACGAGAACACCCGGATGGAGCACGCGCTCCGCTGGGTGGCCGCCCGCGACCCGCACCTGGAGGGCGCAGAGCTGGTGGATGCGCTGGCGGCCACCGGGTGGGTGGACCGTGCCACCGCGGCGCGGCTCCTTCCCTGCTTTCGCCACTTCGACCCCGACCGCTACTTCGCCGAGGCGCTGCGCGGGCTTTCCTTTCGCGGCCCCAGCGCCGCCGGCGAGTTCCGGCAGCGCATCGGGCGGGTGATGGAGGACCTGACGGGCGCGGCGGCGCTGGGCACCGTGGGGGAGGAGGAGTGCGTGCGCTTTGGCGCGGGCGAGCGGCAGGGGGTGGTGCTGGCGTACCCGCAGGTGCAGTTCACGCTGGGCGGCGACTCGGTGAAGTCGGTGGCCGCCGCGGCGGAGGAGATGCCCGACGCGCTGGTGATCGTCGCGCGCAACTTCCAGGAGGGCACCGCGGGGCAGCTGGCCGCCCTGCTGCAGGGGCGCGAGGTGCCGGGCACCCTGGTGACGGTGAACCTGCTGCTGGGCATTCGCGCCACCACCCTGCGCTACCAGCCCGGCGCGGAGCGGGTGATCGCGCTGCTGGGCACCGGCCGTCCCCTGCGCTCCCGCGACGTGGCGGTGCTGGGGGACCGCGACTGACGGCTCCGAAAGCTTCCTGGACGAACGGTGGGGCGGATCGGCATTCGTGCCGGTCCGCCTTTCGCTTTTGTGGATGATGACGGGACGCTCCCGGAAGAAATCGGGGCGGATACTGAATCCTGAAAAAGAATGCCTCACGCAGAGTCAGCAGAGTTGAGCTTGCCCTGTGCACGGGACAACTCTGCTCCCTCTGCTGACTCTGCGTGAGGTTCTTTCTTTCCCGGACCTGGTATCACGGCATTCGCCTTGCGCCCGGGGCGGCGGTCCTGATCCACCGTACGGGAGACGAGGAGGACGCGATGGCCTGTCCCACCATCACGCTGAGCGGCATCGACCAGGCCGTGTGGGAGTGCATCCGGCAGCGGGCCTCGTCCTCCGGCATCTCCATTCCGCCGGGGGACAGCGGCACCATCAACACGCCCGAGGCGGAGGTGGAGTACGCGTGGGACGCGGCCGGCGAGTCGCTTGCCGTCACCGTCGTGCGCAAGCCGGCCTGGATCGCCTGCGAGCTCATCGAATCGCGCGTTCGGCAGGCGGCGGCCGGCTGCGGCGCGCGCTGAACGGGGTCCGCGACTTGCGAAGGTGTGCAGCCTCTCCCGGTGCCGGAGATCCGCCGGGGCGTGACGATGACGACGCGAGGGAACGATGACGAGGATGGCACGCTACGGGCGCGACTTCATGGGCCGGGGGCGCGGGATGCGGGACCGCATGGAGGACGACGAGCCGCTGGACGCCCTGGGCCCGGGCGCGGAGGGGTACTACCTCTCGCGCGACATGGCGATGGACGTGGAGATGGACTACCGCCGCGGCGCGCGGGAATTGGAGGACGACGGCGGGTTCCTGGGCGGAATGGCGCAGTTCGGGCGCGCGGGGCGCGGCCGCGGCTACGGCGGCGACTTCCGCACGGGGCGTGGCGGATACGACCGGGGCGAGTTCTTCGTGAACCGCCGCCCGGGCGAGAGCGGCTACCGCCCCGGCGGCTACGAGCGCGACGTGGGGATGCGCGGAGCGGGGTACGCCGCCGGCCAGCGCGGCCGCGGCTACCGCGCGGACTACGACTCGCCCGGCTTCGCGATGGGCTACGACCGCGGCTTCCGCGGCGGCTTCGGCCGCTGAAGCTGGCCTCACACGGCGTCAACGGAGTCAGCGGAGTCGGCCATCTCCGTTGACTCCGTTGCCGTTCTTGTCCGCGAAGGCGGACAGCGTGTAGTCGTTGCGGCGACTCGCCGACTTGAGTCGCTGGTCGGGAGGTCCGACATGCTCGAAGTGGCTTGTGACCGCTGGACGGCTGGGGCGTCTCGTGACAAATTGCCCCACGAGCGGGTCTCCATCCCTCCAGCGACACACTCCATCCATGTTCCGCATCACGCGCGGGATACACGTGCAGCACGTCCACTTCCCCTTTCCCCTGCTCGGCCCCCGCGACCTTGACCAGGACGAGGACCAGGACGACGCGAAGTCGGCTGATGCAGATCCACCGCAAGCCGCCACTCCGCCAGCTGCCGCAAACACGGCGGACGAGGCAGCGAACCAGTCGAATCAGAAATAGAGGAAGCGCGCATGCAGCAGCAGCAGACGGTGCACCTGTTCGTCTACGACACCCTGGCGGACTGGGAGCCGGGATACGCCATCGCCGGCATCAACAACCCCGAGTGGCAGGTGCAGCCCGGACGCTACCGCGTGCGCACCGTGGGCGCCGGCACCGGCAGCGTGACCACGGCCGGCGGGGTGACCATCGTGCCCGACATGGCCGCGGCCGACCTGCAGCCGGCCGAGAGCGCCATGCTCATCCTTCCCGGCGGCAGCGTCTGGGACAGCGGAGGGGTGCCCGAGGCGGTGGAGAAGGCCCGCGAGTTCCTGGCGGCGGGCGTTCCCGTCGCGGCCATCTGCGGCGCCACCGCCGGGCTGGCCCGCGCCGGGCTGCTGGACGGCGTGGACCACACCAGCAACGCGCCGGAGTACCTGCAGGCCACCGGCTACGGCGGCGCAGCGCGCTACCGAGCCGAGCCGGCGGTGAGCGACGGCGGCCTGATCACCGCGCCCGGGACGGCACCGCTGGAGTTCGCGCGCGAGATCTTCCGCACGCTGGGGCTGTACGAGCCGCGGATGCTGGACGCGTGGTACGCGCTGTTCAAGACCGGCGACGCCTCGCACTTCTACGCCCTCGCCGGCGACGCCGAGCAGCCCGCCTGAGAAACCGAACTGCACTCACGCAGAGCAGCAGAGAAGCAGAGAACTGAATGCCGTTCCTCTGCTTCTCTGCTGCTCTCCGTGAACCGGTCCTGGATCAGGGCAGTGTTGCGCGGCCGGTGCGCGGGTCGAACACGCCGCCGGGTGGCAGCAGGTGCATGCGCACGTCCGCCGTCCCCAGCACCGGCGCCGCGGGAGAGGTGATGCGCGCCGCGCGTGCGTCGTAGATCACCACGCCGCCGCTGCCGCGCACCGTCCAGCGGCCGTCCGGCCCCACCTCGATGGCCGTCGATTCGTCGATCCCCACGCCGATGAGCGACGGGCGCTCCAGCACGGTCGCCAGCAGCCGGTTGTGCCGCTCCCGGCGGATGAAGTGCTGGTCGATGATGGTGCCGGGGAGAAAGCCGAGGCCGGGCGCCACCTGGATGGTGCGACGCGCCACGGTGGTGAACTCGTCGCCGTAGTAGCCGGCGGTGTCCTCGCCGGCGCGGAACTGGTTGCCGGTGAGCATGGAGTCCGGCATGACCGCCGCGCCGGCGCTGGTGCCGCCGATCACCGCGCCGTCTCGCCACAGATCGCGGATCGCCTGCAGCACCGGCGTGCCGCGCAGCACCGGCGTCACCCGCGACTGGTCGCCGCCGGTGAACCAGATGCCGGTCGCCCCCTCCAGCAGCCGCACCGCCGAATCCGACATCGCCTGGGCGCGGGTGAGGTTCAGCACGAACGTCTCCGCGCCCAGCCCGCGCAGCTCCTCCGCCTTCTCGCGCCCCGACGCCTCCGGCTCGCCGCTGGCCATCGGCAGCACGGCGATGCGGGCGCGCCCCGGCCCGCCCGCCAGCTCCACGAACCTCGACACCAGCGCCGGCGGCTGCGTTCCCCCGCCCACGATCAGCAGGTGTCCCCGCACTCCCTCGTTCGCCGGCGCAAGGACGGGTTCCACCGCCGGTGCGCATCCGGTGACTGCCATCGCCAGGACCGCCGCAGTTGTCCCGCGCCGGATCGGGCGTACCACGTTCAGGGTTGCCATGTATCGATGTCGATCCCTGGCGGAGAGAGAGTAGCGCCCCCGCGGAGCCGGTCCGCGGGGGCTTTCGTTTCCGGGAAGGCAGTGGCTGTAACCTGTCCCCTGTAACCTGTAACCTGTAACCTGTCCCCTCTCCGCTCAGCGGGCGCCGCCGTTCAGGTAGTCCAGCACCAGGCCGGTCATCGTCCGCATGCCGATGGGGATGGCGGCGTCGTCGGCCATGAAGGTGGGCGTGTGATGGTCGCCGGAGGTGGTGCCGGGCGCCACCGTCCCCAGCCGGTAGAAGAAGGTGGGGGCCACCCGGGCGTAGAACGCGAAGTCCTCGGCGCCGGTGGTAGGCGGCACCTCCAGCACGTTCTCCGTCCCCATCAGCCGCACCAGCGTGGGGTGCAGGCGCGCCGCCAGCTCGCGGTGGTTCACCGTCACCGGGGTGATGCGGTCGTACCGCAGCTCGTAGCTGCCGCCGCCGGCGCGCGTCACGCCGTCCAGGATCTCGCGCATTCGCCGCTCCACCTCGTCCTGCACCCGCGGATCGAAGGTGCGCACGGTGCCGTGCATCTCCACCTGCTCGGGGATGATGTTGTTGCGCTCGCCGCCGCGGATGAGCCCCACCGTCACCACGCTGGGCTCGAAGGGCGACAGGTTGCGCGAGCGGATGGTCTGCAGCGCCAGCACCGCCTGCGACGCCATGACGATGGGGTCGATGGAAAGGTGCGGTGACGCCCCGTGCGACTGCCGCCCCTTGATGCGGATGATGAAGCGGTCCGCCGCCGCCATCGCCGGGCCCGGGGTGTAGCCGATCTTCCCGGTCTGCATGTGCGCGAAGGTGTGCAGGCCGAAGACGGCCTCCGGCCGCGCGTCGCGGAACACGCCCTCCTCCAGCATCAGCTCGGCGCCGCCCCGCTCGCCCGGAGGGGCGCCCTCTTCCGCGGGCTGAAAGACGAAGACCACGGTGCCGGGGAGCTCCTGCCGCATTCCCGCCAGCACCGAGGCCACGCCCATCTGCACCGCGGTGTGCACGTCGTGCCCGCAGGCGTGCATCACCCCCACCTGGTTCCCCAGGTACTCGGTGCGCACGGTGCTCTTCCACGGGAGGTCGTTGTCTTCGGTCACCGGGAGCGCGTCCATGTCCGCGCGGACGGCGACGGTGGGCCCCGGCCGTCCGCCGCGCAGGATGCCGACGACGCCGGTGTGGGCCACGCCGGTGCGCACCTCCATCCCCAGCGAGCGCAGGTGCTCGGCCACCAGGCCGGCGGTGCGCACCTCCCGGTTGGAGAGCTCCGGGTGCTGGTGCAGGTCGTGGCGGATCTCGATGATGCGCGGCGCCAGCTGCTCCACGGCGGCGGCCACGCGCCGGTCGGGGTTCTGCGCCGCGGCGGGCGCGGCCGCCAGGGCCAGTGCGCCCAGGCAGGTGAGCGGGCGGATGAACTTCATGGTACCTCGGGGATGATGGGGATCTGGAGACACGCCATTCTCCACTCGTTCGCGGCGGAAGTCAATCCCCCGCAAGGGGTAAGGAACGAGGGAATAGGGAATAGGGAATAGGGAATAGGGAACGTCGTGAGCCCGCCCGACCTCGCTCGCGGCAACGACCAGTGGTCCGCTTCCCGGACACGGCAGGATCTGCACAACGGAAAGGGCCGGGGAGGCGATCTTTCCGCCTCCCCGGCCCCGTCGCACCGGCCGTGCAGGCCAGCTATTCCCTATTCCCTTATTCCCTGTTCCCTATTCCCTATCCTACCGGCCCCGCTCCAGGCGAATGTTGCCGCTCACCGTGGTGACGTTCATCTCCGGCCCGCCGCGGCCGATGGTGCCGCTGGCGCGGCGCCCGATCCGGACGTTCACGTGCACGCCGCCGTGGTCCTCGTCATCGTCGTCGTCATGCCCCGTCATCGAGCCCATGTCCAGCGGGAAGTCGGAGTCGATCTCGCCCGAGAGGGTCTGCGCCTCCACGCGGGCGCCCAGATCGCCGGCCAGGCGCACCACCACGTCGCCGCTGACGGTGGTGAAGTCCATGTCTTCCCGCGTCTGGCCAAAGGTGGCCTCCACGTCGCCGCTCACGGAGGTGGCGCTGGCGCTGCCGGTGGTGGAGACGCGCACGTCGCCGGACACCGTGGCCACCTCCACGTCACTGCGCAGCTGGGTGGCGTTGATGTCGCCCGCCACGGTGTAGGCGGCCAGCTTCACCCCCTCGGGCACGCGGACGGTGAAGTCCACGCCGGCGTCGATGTCTTCGTCGTCACCGTCGCGGCTGGTGCCGTTGCCGCAGGGGCCGTCGCCGTCGCCGCGGCGCTGGCCGGGGTAGATGACGCAGATCACCACGCCGTCGCGTCCCTCCTCCACTTCCACGCGCAGCCGCTCGCCGTCCTCGCCGATGAAGCGGCCCACCACCTCCACCTGGTCGCCGGAGGCGGGCTGCGCCGTCACGTCGCCCACGATGCCGCGGATCTCGATCTCCTGCCCGCGGGCCAGGCGGCCGCTCCAGCGAAAGTCTTCCTGCGCGCCGCGGACGCGCGCCGCGGGCTGCTGCCGCGCCAGCTGCGCCGGGACCGCCTGCGCCGCGGCCGCCGGGACCGCCGGTGCCGGCTCGCTGCTGCGCCCGTCGCGGGCAAAGGCGAAGGTTGCCACCGCGGCCGCCGAGGCCGCAACAACCGCTGCGTACCGCATCTTCTGTCTCCTGTTCATGTGCGGATGGGGAGTACGGGTGCGGCGGCCGCGCATCGCCGGGGACCGCCGCGGCCGCATCCGAACGCCTTTGATGCAGATGCGCGGGAGAGGGTTTATCGGCGGCGTGGGATGAGTGCGCGAGTGCGGGAGTGCGTTGTTCCGGGGAGTGGGCGGGGACGGAGAACGCACTTGGTTTTCCGGCGGAGGGAGCGCATATTGCACCCGCCTTCGCTGCTCCCCGCGGCGGAAGCAGTGTTTCCCTCCCGCGGTCCCCTGACCGGAGCAGTACCATGCCCGCCGTACTCGGCATCGCCGCCATCGCCATCGGCCTCGCCTGCATTCTCGCGGACGACCGCATCAGCCGCGTCGTCTGGCGCGAGACCGAGGCCTCGGAGTCCGGCGCCACCAGCACGCGCGTGCTGGGCCTCATCCTCTTCGTCGCAGGCGGGCTGGCGGTCCTGGCCTGGACCCCCTGACCTTCCCGGCGGGCGTCAGTCGTACGTCCGCGCGTAGCGGTACCCCGTCCGGCTGAACCCCAGCGCCTCGTAGAAGCGGTGCGCGCCCTCGCGGTGCATGCTGGTGTTCAGCATCAGCACGAACGCGCCCCGCTCCCGCGCCCATCCGTCCGCGAACTCCACCAGGCGCGCCCCCACGCCCCGCCGCCGCTCCCGCTCCGCCACCACCAGCGCCGCCAGCCGCACGTAAGGCCGGTCGTGCTCGTACGCCCACCCGCGGTTCAGCCCCAGGAATCCCAGCACCTCACCCTCCGCTTCCGCGACATGGGCGGCGTAGTCCTCGTCGCCGGCGACCCGCGCGAGACGCATCCGCACCTGTTCCGGCGTCGTCTCGTACCCCAGCTCGCCCGGCAGCCCGGCGATGACGGCCGCGTCGGCATCCCCGGCGGGGCGGATGTGGATCGACGTGCTGGTCATGGCTCACGAACTGGGGGGATGGTTGATGCCGAATCCAGTAAGAATTTTGGCCTCACACGGCGTCAGCGGAGTCAACGGAGGAAGCGGACC
>DATAAG010000767.1:0-4801 GCA_036260235.1 Longimicrobium sp. | reverse complement strand
CCCCTCCTCCGGGGTTGGGGGAGGGGTGGTTCGGGCAGGATCGCGGCGCTGCACGGCGCTGCCAGGGTCCGGCGAGCAGATTCCACGGCCGACGCCCGAGAGCCTGCCGTATGGCGAGTAACGGGTGGCGCCTCCTCCGGGAATGCACCTTGTGGCGCACAGGCGTTCTCCCCCTCTCCCGCTTGCGGGAGAGGGGGCCGGGGGTGAGGGCCTCTGGCGGGCGCAGTGAGATGTCTGTCGAAGTATCCCGATGCGTCGGCCGCGCCATTCTCCTCACTCTCCGCGCGGGACGAGCAGGGGAGGGCCACCGTCCCATCCCGCTCCTTCCCGACGTTCTTCTCTCCCGGGCGGCCGCCGCGCATCGTCCCGGACTCCTGCCGCGCCTGGGCATGACCAGCTGGCTGCCGTGGACCACGCCCTGCGGCGGTGAGGCCGTGGGGCCGCCGCCCGCGCGCCGACCCACGCTTCGTGGTAGAACGCCCTCCCCCTCTCCGCGAGGAACGAGCGGGGAGGGGGCCGGGGGGAGGGGCCCCCGCGGGCGCAGTGAGATGCCTGCTGCAACCCCTCGATCCGTCGGTCCCGCCCAACCTCCCCCAGGGGTTTTTGGGGGAGGTGGGCGAGTCGTGCGAGCCCGGAGGGGGCGAGCCCGGAGGGGGCGAGCCCGGAGAGAGCGGCGCCCGCGCGCCGATCTTGCCTCCCCGATCGAACGCCTCCCCCTCTCCTCGCGCAGTTTGCGAGGGGAGGGGGCCGGGGGGAGGGGCCCCGCCCGCTGGCCGGTTCGCCCCCGCGGTGCTAAATCTCTCGCACGCACGTCCGCATTCGCATCTTCCCCTGGTCTACCGCATGGCCGTCATCCGCCCCCTCCCCGCGCGCGCCGCCGCCGCGCTGGCGCTGCTGCTGGCCGCGCCGGCCGCCGGGCAGCGCAGCGTGGAATACGAGGTCCGCTTTCCCAACCGCGTGCACCACGAGGCGGAGGTCACCGCCACCTTTCGCGGCGTCCCCGCCGGCCGGCCGCTGCAGGTGCGGATGAGCCGCAGCTCGCCCGGGCGGTACGCGCTGCACGAGTTCGCCAAGAACGTCTACTCGGTGCGCGCCACGGACGGGCGCGGCCGCCCGCTGGCCGTCACCCGGCCGGATCCGCACCAGTGGGACGTGGCCGGGCACGACGGCACCGTCGCCGTGGCCTACACCCTGTTCGGCGACCGCTCCGACGGCACGTACGCCGGCATCGACGGCAGCCACGCGCACCTGAACGCCCCCGCCACCTTCCTGTGGGCGCGGGGGATGGAGGACGCGCCCGTCCGCGTCCGCTTCGAGCGGCCGGAGGGGTGGAAGGTGGCCACGCAGCTGGTTCCCACCGCCGACTCCGCCGTCTTCACCGCGCCCAACCTGCAGTACTTCATGGACTCGCCGGTGGAGATCGGCCCGTGGGACGTGCGGGAGTGGACGGTCCCGGCCGCGGACGGGCGGCCGCACACGGTTCGCCTGGTGGTGCACCACCTGGGGACGGCGGAGGAGCTGGACCGCTACGCGGAGAAGGCCCGCCGCGTGGTCGCCGAGCAGATCGCCCTGTTCGGCGAGCCGCCCGGGTTCGACTTCGGCACCTACACCTTCCTGGCGGACTACCTGCCGTGGGTGAACGGCGACGGGATGGAGCACCGCAACAGCACCGTCCTCAGCAGCACCCGCACCCTCGCCACCGGCGAGATGGGGAACCTGAACACGCTGTCGCACGAGTTCTTCCACGCCTGGAACGTGGAGCGCATCCGCCCCGCCGCGCTGGAGCCGTTCGACTTCACCGAGGCGAACATGAGCGGCGAGCTGTGGTTCGCCGAGGGCTTCACCAACTACTACGACGACCTCTTCATCCGCCGCGCGGGGCTGCTCACCGACTCGGCGTACGCGGTGGGGATCGGCAACACCATCGTGCAGCCGACGGTGACGGCCCCGGGGCGGCGCTACTTCTCCGCGGTGGAGATGAGCATGCAGGCGCCGTTCGTCGATGCCGCCGCCTCCATCGATCCGCACAACCGCGCCAACACCTTCCTTTCCTACTACACCTGGGGGAGCGCGATCGGGCTGGGGCTGGACCTCACCCTGCGCACCCGCTTTCCCGGCGTCACGCTGGACGACTACATGCGGGCGGTGTGGCGCGAGTACGGCCGCGCCCAGACGCCGGCGCTGGCGCCCGCGCGGCCGTACACGCTGGCGGACCTGCGCCGCGTGCTGGGGGAGGTGACGCGCGACCCGGCGTTCGCGGACGACTTCTTCCGCCGCTACGTGGAGGGGCGAGAGGTGGTGGACTACGAGGCCCTCCTGGCCCGGGCCGGGTTCCTGCTGCGCCGGCCGCGGCCGGGGCGCGCCTGGCTGGGGGCGCCGGTGGACACGGCGAACGGCGGCGTGATGGTGACGGGATACCCGATGGTCCACGGTTCGCTGTACGGCGCGGGGATCGACCGCGGGGCCGTGCTCCTTTCCATCGGCGGCCACCCCATCACCGACATGGCCTCGGTGGACGCGGCGCTGGCCGCCTTCCCCGCCGGGCAGGTGGTGCAGGTGGAGTGGAGGGACCGCCATGGGGCGCAGCGGTCGGGACCGATGGCGCTGGCGGAGAACCCCGCGCTGGAGGTGGTGACGTACGAGAGCGCGGGAATGCCCGTGACGGCGGAGATGCGCGCGTTCCGCGAGGCGTGGCTGGGCTCGCGGGCGGCGCGATGACCCCGGGGAGGACGAGAATGCGCAGAAAGCTGTGGATGGGCGTCTGCACGGCGGTGGTGGCCGCCGCCGCGGCGTGCAGGGACGGCCGCTCGAACACGGGAGAGGAGTCGCCGATGGAGCCGCCCGCGCCGGTGGTGGGGGTGCAGCAGGTGCGCAGCTATCCGCACGATTCCACCGCCTTCACGCAGGGGCTGGTGTGGCGCAACGGCCGGCTGTACGAGAGCACCGGCCGGTACGGCCAGTCGTCGCTGCGGCTGGTGGAGCTGGAGACGGGGCGCGTGCTGCAGCGGGTGGACCTGGGCCAGCAGTACTTCGCCGAGGGCCTCGCCGCCCTGGGCGACAGCCTCTACCAGCTCACCTGGAAGGAGGGCGTCGCCTTCGTGTACGACGCCGCCACGCTGCGCGGCGTGGGCCAGGTGCAGTACGCCGGCGAGGGGTGGGGGCTCACCTCCGACGGGCGGCGGCTCATCGTGAGCGACGGGTCCAGCTACCTCACCTTCATCCAGCCGTCGACGTTCCAGATCGACACCACCCTCCGGGTGACGGACGGCGGGCAGCCGGTGGACCAGCTGAACGAGCTGGAGTGGGTACGCGGCGAGGTGTGGGCGAACGTGTGGCACACGCCGCACATCGTGCGCATCGACCCCGCGACGGGGCGGGTGAAGGGACGGCTGGACCTGACCGAGCTTCTTCCGGTGGCGCGGGACCCGGAGTCCGTGCCCAACGGCATCGCCTACGACGAGGCCGGCAACCGGCTGCTGGTGACGGGCAAGCTGTGGCCGCGGGTGTACGAGATCAGCATTCCGTCGCTCCGGATCGGCGGGGGCGGGGCGGGGGAGTGATGGAGTGATGGAGTGATGGAGTGATGGAGTGATGGAGTGATGGAGTGATGGAGTGATGGAGTGATGGAGTGATGGAGTGATGGAGTGATGGAGTGGTGGAGTGGTGGAGTGATGGGGTGAAACCGGCGGGGCGGGGCCCTCGTATGGTTGCGGCGTGAGTGCAGACCGTCGAATCCTCAAAGGCCACCCTGCCCATGTTCGTTCTTCGCATTCTCTTCCGGACCCTGATCGTGGGGCTGGTGACCCGGCTCCTGGGAGGGTTCGCCCCCCTTCTCCGCAGGTTTATCCGCCTGATCTGGCGCTGAGGCGGCGGCTGTGACCAGCCGGCCGGGCCCCGCACCCGCGGGCGCCCGGCCGGCGCTTTGTGGAGCAAGCGAAGCCCAACGCTGCACGAGACGACCCTGGAGCCGTTGAAGCCCCGCGCAGTTTGCGGGGCTTTCCGCGGTTGTTGCGGCGGCTTCAGCCGCTCAGTCGCGGACGGGCGCCTTGGTGAGATACTGGCGCCGCACCCGCCCGCCGCACATCGTGTCTCACCCGTCGCCGCTTGGTCATCCGGAGCTCATGCCCGATACGCCCGCCCTGCCGCCCACGCTCACCACCGAACGGCTGGTGCTGCGCGCGTTCACGGCGGACGACGCGCCGGCGACGCAGGAGTACGTCTCTTCCTGGGAGCTGGCGAGCACCACGGCGGCGATCCCGCATCCCTATCCGGCGGGCGCCGCGAAGGCGTGGATCGACACGCACCCCGCCCGGCACGCCGGCGGCGAGGCCGTCATCCTGGCCGTCACGCTGCGCGATTCTGGGGAGCTGGTGGGCTCCATCGAGCTGCGGATCTCGGCGGGCCACCGGCGCGGGGACCTGGGCTACTGGACCGGCCCGCCGCACTGGGGACGGGGATACGCCACGGAGGCCGCGGACGCGCTGGTGCGCTGGGCCTTTCGCGAGCTGGGGCTGCACCGCGTCTTCGCCGCGGCCTTCAGCCGGAACCCCGCGTCCAGCGCCGTGCTGCGCAAGGTCGGGATGCGCCACGAGGGCACCCTGCGCAGCCACGTGCCCCGCTGGGGCGTGCTGGAGGACCTGGAGGTGTACGGGATCCTGGCGGAGGAGATGCCGGCTGGGGAGAAATCGTAGATCCCGCAGTGTTGTTGTCCGCACCGGCGGACGGCGTGTCGTCGTTGCGGCGATTTCGATCGCGGGCCTCGAAACTCGCCCGGACGAACGGAAGGCGCCGGAGGATGCAT
>DATAAG010000766.1:0-2339 GCA_036260235.1 Longimicrobium sp. | reverse complement strand
CCCCTCTCCGCGAGGAACGAGCGGGGGGGCGGGGGGAGGGGCCCCTCGCGCGGCGCACGAGTGGCCGGTATCTTCGCGTCGGTTACTCACCGTGCGGTGACCAGAGGACGGCCGAACATCCCGCGCAGCCACCATCCCGATGTCCCAGCTTGCACCCGCCACCCTGGAGGGGTGGTACGCGCTCCACCAGGTGTTCTCCACCGACTGGGCGGCGCTGCGCACCCGGGCGGATCGCACGGTCCTCGCGGAGGAGGCACGGGCGCTGTGGGGCGAGCTCGCCGGGGGCCCGAACGGCGGGTGGAGCGCGCCGTTCCGGCTGGCGGGCGGGGGCGCGGACTGGCTGTTCGTGCACTTTCGCCCCACGCTGGACGAGCTGGCGCAGGTGCAGCTCCGCATTCGCCGGACGGCGCTGGGCGAGCTGCTGCGGCTGGAGTACGACTACCTCTCGGTGACGGAGGCGGGGCTGTACCACGCCACGGCGGAGGCCGCCCGCGAGGCGGACCCGCGCGGCGCGGAGTTCAAGGCGCTCATCGAGCGGGCGCAGGCGGCGGAGGCGGCGTCGGCCCACGTGCAGACGCGGCTGTATCCCCAGGTGCCGGAGGGGATGCGCTACGTCTCCTTCTATCCCATGAGCAAGCGCCGCGGCGAGCAGCGCAACTGGTACGCGCTGCCGGTGGACGAGCGCAGCCGCCTGATGCGCGAGCACGGGATGACGGGGCGGCGCTTCGCGGGCCGCATCTTCCAGGTGATCACCGGCTCCGTGGGGCTGGACGACTGGGAGTGGGGGGTGACCCTCTTTGCCCGTGACCCGCTGGAGTTCAAGCGCATCGTCACGGAGATGCGCTACGACGAGGCGAGCGCGCTGTACGGCGAGTTCGGCCGGTTCTTCACGGGCATCCGATTTGCGCCTGAGGAGTGGCCGGCGCTGCTGGGCGCGCGCGAAGGCGGCGCCTGAACGCAGCCACCACCGGATGCCCGCGCGGGCCCGGGTCCGGCAGCGGGCCCGGGCTTTTTTGCGGGCCGAGCCCGCCTGGAATCCGATTGACCGACCCCCGCGGCGCGGACGTTCTGGCCGAACCCCGCGCCGCGCCCCTACATTCCCGGCATGAACTGGACGCTGCCGTTCGCCATCGTCGGTGCCGCCGTGGTGCGGCTCCTGGCCAACTTCGGCCACTTCAGCCGCTTCGTGGCGGAGTGTGGCCGCGCGCTGGGAGACCTGCGCACCTGGCCGGGGCTCACGGTGATGCAGATGCGCAAGCTGGGGGTGAACTCGCTACCCATCGCGCTCTTCCTTTCCGCGTTCACGGGGATCGTGCTGGCGCTGCAGGCGTCGTACACCTTCACGGGCGCCATCCCGCTCTACTTCGTGGGCGCGCTGGTGGGGAAGACGATGATCCTGGAGCTGGGGCCGGTGCTCACCGGGCTGGCGCTTTCCGGGCGCATCGGCGCCAACATCGCGGCGGAGCTGGGCACCATGCGCGTCTCCGAGCAGATCGACGCGCTGGAGACCATGGCCTACAATCCCACGTCGTACCTGGTGGTGCCGCGGGTGCTGGCGGGGACGCTGATGGTGCCGGTGATCGTGACCTTCGCCAACGTGGTGGGGATCATCGCCGGGTGGATCACCGCCATGAACATGCTGGGGCTCAGCACCAGCCAGTTCGTCCGCGGCCTGCGACTGTTCTACGACCCGTTCGACATCACGTTCTACTTCATCAAGTCCATGTCCTTCGGGCTGGTGATCACCGTGGTGGGCTGCTACCAGGGCTTCAACACCCAGGGTGGCGCAGAGGGCGTCGGCGTGGCCACCACCCGCGCCGTGGTCCTCGCCAGCGTGCTCATCCTGGTGCTGGACGCCTTCTGGGCCGCCACGCTGCTGCAACAACAGTGAGCATCCAGCTGACCGGCATCCACAAGGCGTTCGGGTCCAAGCAGATCCTGCGCGGGCTGGACCTGGAGGTGCAGGAGGGCGAGACGGTGTCGCTGGTGGGCTTTTCCGGCGCCGGCAAGTCCGTCACCCTGAAGCACGTGGCCGGCCTGCTTCTGCCGGACCGGGGAACGGTGGTGGTGGACGGCAAGGAGGTGCCCAAGCTGAGCCGCGGGGACCTGTACCGGATGCGGCTGGAGATGGGGTACGTCTTCCAGTTCGCCGCCCTCTTCGACTCCATGACCATCGGCGACAACGTGGCCATGGGGCTGCGGCAGAAGGGCGGGATGTCGGAGCAGGAGATCCGCGACCGGGTTGCGGAGTCGCTGGGGCGGGTGGGGCTGGAGGGGTTCGAGCGGCGGCTGCCGGCGGAGCTTTCCGGCGGGCAGCGCAAGCGCGCGGGGCTGGCGCG
>DATAAG010000765.1:0-8632 GCA_036260235.1 Longimicrobium sp. | reverse complement strand
AGCCCTTGCATGTCTGACACTTTGCGCTGCCGGTCACCCTTACGGGCTGTCCGGCGCGTGTCCGGGTGTTCCATCGGTGGGACACCCCGGTGGGACAATACGAGGGCAGACGGGCCAAAGTGTCGGAGCCGCGTACGGTACCGGACGCGCGGGATCGAAAAGCGTTGACCCGCTGTGCGTTGCGCGCTATCTTGGGGCCCTCCAATCCGAACTGCGCCGCTTTCTTTGCAACTGCACGTCCCGCGTGCTTCGAGCGGCCCACGGTTTCAGTCCGGTCCGGCGCGCTTTCCCCTGTGATTGGAAGGCCGCGGCACGTCGTTTTTCCGGCGAGCGCACCCGGCGCGGCTGCAGGGCCGTGGATGCGCTGGCCGGGCCACCCTGTCCCCGGTTGTTTTGTGATGTCCAGCACCGGAACGCTCTCCGCCGGCACCCTGGTCGCCGACCGCTACCAGGTCGAAGAGCCCCTGGCGGGCGAAGGCAGCAGCGCCGTGTACCGGGCCACCGACACGCGCCTGGAGCGCGCGGTGGCGCTGCGGGCGCTGCACGCGTCCGACGCCGGGACCCTGGCGCGGCAGGGCAAGGCGGCGGCCCGCCTCATCCACCCCCACGTGGCGCGCGTGCTGGACTTTGGCGCGGACGCGGCGCTGGGGGTGGAGTTCGTGGTGGCCGACCTGGGGACGGGCGGCACCCTGGCGGCCCTGTTGGCGCAGCGCGGCACGCCCCCGCTGCAGCTGGCGCTGCGCATGGTGCAGGAGGCGGCGGCGGGGATGGCGGCGGCGCACCGCGCCGGCCTGGTGCACGGCGACCTGCACCCCGGCCTGCTCTGGCTCTCGCGCGACGAGGGGCGGCTGCGCGTGCAGGTGCTCGGCCTGGGGCTGAACCCGGCTGGCGGCCCGCCCCCGCGCGCCACCGCCCGCTACGCGTCGCCGGAGCGGCTGCGGCGCGCCAGGGACCTGTCGCCCGCGGCGGACGTGTTCAGCCTGGGCGTGGTGGCGTACGAGGTGTTCGCGGGGCTGCCGGCGGAGTGGACCACGCTCCTCCTCTCCATGGCGCGCGGGCAGGCCGTGGTGGCGCCGTCGCTGCTGGAGGCGCGGCCGGAGCTGCCCGCGCACGTGGCCCAGGCCGTCCGCCGCGCGCTGCTGGCGGACCCGGCGCAGCGCTGGCCCGATGCGGGCGAGCTCGCCGCCCACCTGATCGCGGAGAGCGCCGCCGCGCCGCAGCCGGCGTCCGCACCGGTCCCGGCTCCCATCCCCATCCCCTCCCCGGCGGCCGTCACGGCCGAGTCCTTTGCCGCCAGCATCGCCGAGGCCGCCGCCCCCGCGGACGAGCCGGCCGCCGCGGCGGAAGCGGAGCCGGTCGCGGCCGTGGCATCGCCGGCGGAGCCCGGGCCGGAGGTCGTCGGGGCGGCCCAGCCCGTTGCCGGAGCGCCGGTAGCCGCGCCTGGGTCCGAGCGGGAGGTGGTCGAGACCGCTCCCGCCGTCGCCGAAGCACCGGCGCCCGAGCCCGAGCCGGTCGCGGCGTCCACCCCCGTCGCGCCGCCTGCGCCCGTGCGCCAGCCGCCGGCCCGGCGCGCCAAGCCGATCGCGGCCGCGGGCACCGACCTGGCCGACAGCCTGTACATCCCGCCCGCGCTGGAGAAGCCCGCCCGCCGGGGGACGCCCGCCACGCCTCCCTCGCCGGCTGTCTCCGCGGAGCCTGCCGTTCCCGTTGCCGCCGCGCCTCCCCCGCCGCCGAAGCCGGAGGTCGTCCCGCAGCCGGTGCAGCCGCGGGTCGAGCCGGTGATCGAGACGCCTGCGCCGGTCCAGGCGCGGGAGGATGCGGAGGAGACGGTCGCCGCCCCCATCGTGGCGGCGGCACTGACCACCACCACGGCCGCGCCTGTGGAGCCGGCAACGGAATCCACCGCGCTGGTCGTCGCGGAGGCCGTGGCTGCGGACGTGATCCCGATCGAACGGCGCCGCGGCGGCGGGCTGGCGAAGCTGGGTCAGCCGTCGGGGGGCAACCGGCGGGGGCTGCTGGCCGCCAGCATCGCCGTTGCGGTGATCGTGAGCGGCGGCGTGATCGCGAGGACGGTGCTGGCGGGGTCGAGCGCCGACACGCCCGCGGCGCAGGGGCTCGCCTCGCGCTCGCTGGCCTCGGCGGGGGCCGCGCGCGGGACGGAGGCGCAGCTGCCGGCCGCGAACGCGGGCGCGCCCGTGGCGGCCGACTCCCCCCTGGCCGCGGACGAGAACCTGACGCCGGAGGAGCAGCGGCGCCGGGAGGAGGAGCGGGAGAAGCTGGAGGAGCAGCGCCGGCTGCAGCAGCGCCAGCGCGACTCCCTGCGGGCCGCGCAGCAGCTGGCGGCGCAGCAGCAGCCGCAGCCGGCGGCGCCGCAGGTGGCGCTGGCGGCGGCCCCACGCCCCGCGGCGTCGGGCTCCGCGCCGCAGATCGAGACGCGTCCGCAGGCGCCCGCCGCGCCGGCTGAATCCACCGCGCCGCCGCCCGCCCCGGCCCGGCCGCGGGCGGATCCGAACCGCGTCTACGGGGGCGGCGAGGTGGACCAGGCGCCGTCGCTGGCGAACGGCTCCGCCTTCCGCTCCGCCGTGCAGCGCACCTATCCGCCCACCCTGCGCAACAGCGGCCAGTGGGGCAACGCCATCGTCTCGTTCACGGTGGGGACGGACGGCCGCGTGGAGCGCGGGTCCATCAGCGTGGACCAGGTGTCGCACCCCGCCTTCCGCGCCGCCGCCACCGCCGCCATCTCCTCCGCGCGCTTCAACCCGGCGCGCGTGGACGGCCAGCCCGTGCGCGCGCAGGTGTCCATGCCGATCACGTGGCAGGGGGGTGGGGAGCGGGAGGATTGAGGGGCAGGGAACAGGGAATAGGGAATAGGGAACAGGGAATAGGACTAGCCTGCAACTGCGAGGGTACAGGTTGCAGGGGACAGGTTACAGCCTGCCTGATGGCAGTGAATCGCCCCGGCTTCCGTGGAGGGAGGCCGGGGCGATTCCGTGCTGCCGTTGTGTCCGCGAAGGCGGACGGCGCGTGGGTGGTTGCGGCGATTTCAATCGCTGTCGCGGGGGCCGGCGCATCAATCCACGTACGTCTCGAAGAACCCGGCCAGCCGCCCGATGGCCCGGCCGCGCTCTTCGATGGCGGCGACGCCGCGCATCTGCACGAACCAGCGGCGGGTGGGGCGGTCCATGTCCGTCACGTGCACGGCGGCCACCTCCACCGTCACCCGCAGCCCCTGGCGGCGGTCCTCGAAGGCGAAGCGGCGGGGGACGCGGATCGGGCGGCCGTCCACCGTCACCGTCTGCATCTCCGTGAACCGGATCTCGGCCGGCCGATAGACGCCGCGGACGCCGTCCCCATCCACCAGGTACGCGAAGACACCCTCCGGACCGGAGGCGGCGCCGCGCACGGAGCCGTACAGCAGCGACAGCCGCTCGTCCGAGGCGGATCCCCACTCCCACGAGACGTCGCGCCACACGCCCCAGTTGTGGTCGTGATACGCCTGCGCGCCGCGGACGGCCTCGCACGCCGGGAGGCAGAGGGTGCCCTCCGCCCGGGCGTGCAGCGCGGGCGCCACGTAGCCGGAGACCAGCTCCGTCCCGCCGATGTCCGTCGGCGGAAAGTAGCGGCGCGGCGAGGGGCGCACGCGCAGGTCCACGCGCACGCCGCCCGCGTCCGCCGCCACGCGGTAGGCATCCCCCTCCAGACGCACGAACGCGTGGTCGCCCAAGCGCAGGTCCGGGGACGCGGTGTCGAAGCGCACCTGCTCGCCGGGAAGGTCGCGCGTCAGGGAGCGGTGGGTGCCGTCCGGCTGGCGCACGGTCAGGAGGATGCGCCCGCCCCAGCGGCCGGGGACCCCCACTTCTCCCGCCACCATCAGCGTCACGTAGATCCACCGCCGCTCGTCCAGCACCACGTTGAAGTAGTGCCACTCCGCCCAGGTGCTGTCGCGCACGGCGGGGAGGTGAAAGCGGTCGATCTGCCGCAGCAGCTCGGACGCGTCCGGCGAGGTCCACCGGCGGTCCGCGTCGCTGTCCATCCACCGTCCCGACAGCAGGTCGGGCGACGCGCCCGCCGCCCGGGCCCGGGACGGGATCTCGCCCGTGGCGACGGCGTCGATTCGCCGGCCGCCGGCGTACACCTCCACCTGCTTGCCGTCCAGGATGGGGCTGGCGGCGCGGATGCCGTGCTCCCCCCGCCCCCGCGGCGACTCCAGCAGGTTGCGCTGGAGGAAGCGCGCGTGGTCGATCCCCAGGAAGAGCGAGGAGACGCCGCCGGCCTTGAGCATCTCCGCGCTGATCCCCGCCGGCGCCACCACAACGTCGCCGCCGCCCACCAGCTCGCGGTCGCGCGCCTGCTCCAGCATGGCCTCGCCCACCGCCAGCAGCACCACCATCACCGCCACGCCCAGCGCGTAGCCGCCCAGCAGAAAGAGCGCGCGTCCCGGCCGGTTGCGCAGCTCGGCGATGGCCAGGCGCAGGATCATCCCGGCATCCCCCCGCGCACCACCCGCCCGTCCGCCATCTCCACCCGCCGCCCCGCCCGCTCCGCCACGTGCGCGTCGTGGGTCACGATGACCAGCGTGGTGCCGTCCGCGTTCAGCCGCTCGAAGAGGGCGATGATCTCGTCGCCGGTGCGGCGGTCCAGCTCGCCGGTGGGCTCGTCCGCGAAGACGACCTCCGGCCGGTTGGCCAGCGCCCGCGCGATGGCTACGCGCTGCTGCTCGCCGCCCGACAGGTGCGGCGGGCGGTGGCCGGTGCGGTGCCCCAGCCCCACGTACTCCAGCAGCTCGCGCGCGCGGTCGCGCCGCTCGCGCGCGGGGACGCCGGCCTCCGCCATCGGCAGCTCCACGTTCTCCGCGGCGGTGAGCACGGCCAGCAGGTGAAAGCGCTGGAAGATGAACCCCACCCTGCGCAGCCGCAGCGCGGAGCGGGCGCCCTCGTCCAGTGCGTAGACGGACTGGCCCAGCAGCTCCACGCTGCCGCTGGTGGGCGGCTCGATGCCGGCGAGCACGTTCAGCAGGGTGCTCTTGCCGCACCCCGACGGGCCCACCACCGCCACGTGCTCGCCGCGCTCGACGGCGAGGTCCACCCCGCGCAGCGCGTGCACGGCGTCGCCCCGGTAGGGGAACTCCTTGATGACCTCGCGGGCGTGGATGACGTGCGACACGGTGCGTGAATGCGTGAGTGAGAAAGTGGCACTCGTCAGTGTTGGTGTGGTGCGTACGGGCGGCTATCTCCCGGCGGTTGAAACCGCTGCTGCAAATTCACGAAGTCCGCCTGCGCGGACTGCCCCTGCCGCACGCCGTCACGCGTGCACCGGGCGAAGTCCGAGCAGTTGAAGCCCTGTTTGGCGACGCGTCAGCGGCGCCGAGACAGGGCTTGTGGCTGTCCCAGCGGCGGGTTCACCCGCTCAGGCGCGAGGCGCGCGACTCATGCGAGATGGCCACCCACTCACCCACTCACGCACTAACGCACTAACGCACTCTTCCCTCACTCCGCCTCCTCCCGAAGGGCCCGCCCGAGCGGCGTGTGCGTGGCGTTCCACCCGGGCAGCAGCCCCGCCAGCGCGCCGACGGCGATCACGATCCCCATCGCCAGCAGGACGCGGCCCGGCTCCCAGGCGAAGAACGTCATCTTCGCGGGGATGCCGGGAAAGCCCAGGAGGATGCGGTCCAGCCGCCCCGCCATCCACAGCCCCAGCGGCAGCCCGACCAGGCACCCGATCCCCGCCAGCACCAGCCCTTCCACCACCACCGCCAGCAGCACCCGCCCGCGCGCGACGCCCATCGCCCGCAGCGTGGCGATCTCGCCGAAGCGCTCCCGCACGCCGATGGTGATGATCGTCGAGACCAGCAGCGCCGTCACCACCAGCGCGATGCTGCCGAGGATGGTCGCCAGCTGCTGGAAGTAGAGGAGCCGCCGGTCCATCTCCGCCATCAGCTCGCGGGTGGAGTACGTCGAGACCTCCGGCACCGCGGCGGTGATGCGGTCCGCCAGCGAGTCGCCGTCCACCCCCTCCGCCGCCGCCACGCCGAAGAGCGACACCTCGCCCGGCCGCCCCGTGGCGCGCTGCACCTCCGCGATCGGCATGGCGATGGAGCGCTGGTCCGCGTAGTCGTACAGGAAGTCCGCCACGCCGCTCACCCGGTACGCCCGCGTCTGCCGGGCGCGCCCCAGTGACACGTCCAGCTCCGCCGCCAGCCGGATCGTATCCCCCACCCGCAGCCGCTCCGCCCGCGCCAGCGGCTCGCTGACCGCCACCTCGCCGGGGCCGGGCTCGCGCCCGTCCACGATGCGGTAAAGGAACTGCGACCGCGGATCGACTCCCGAGGTGAACAGGGGCTCGCCGGCACTGTCGCCGCGGGCCAGGTAGAACTGCGCGCCCAGCACCGGAGCCACCGCGCGCACCCCCGGCACTGCCGCGATCCGCCGCCCCACGTCGTCGCCGGCGGCGATCCCCGCCTCGCTGTCGAAGGGCAGGCTGCCGCGCGGGGTGACGCGCAGCCCGTACCCGCTCACCCCCAGCAGCTGCCCGAACGAGCCCGTCAGCCCCGACGCCAGCATGGTCATGTCCAGCAGCAGCGCGGCGGAGACGGCGATCCCCGCCAGCGCCAGCGCCGTCCGCCCCCCACGGCGAAAGAGTCCACGCAGAAAGGCGGAGACGATCACCGCTCGCCCAGCTTCTGCGGGGCCACGCGCACCACCCGCCACGCCGCCAGCGCGCCCGCCACCGCCCCCAGCGCCAGCCCCAGCAGCGCCGCCAGGAGGACGATGCGCGGGGTGACCAGGGCGAAGCGCAGCGTGGTGTCGTAGACCCGCGCGTAGTGGGCGTTGACGATGCGCGCCACGACGATGCCCAGCCCCGCCCCCGCCGCCGATCCCACCACCGCGATGGCGATGGCCTCCAGCACGATGGCGCGAAAGACGGTGGAGCGGCTGACGCCGATGAGCCGCAGCACGCCCATGTCGCGCCGCCGCTCGTCCACGCGGATCACCATCACGCAGAGGAGGAAGATGGCGCTCGCCAGGATGGTGACGATGCCGATGGCGTCGTGAAAGCGCGAGACCACGGCGAAGGTGGCGCTGGTCCGCTCCGCCAGCGCCGCGCTGCCGTACGCCCGGGTGCCGAAGGCCACGCTCTCGATCCACCGCGCGGCGGAGTCCGCGTCCGCGCCCGGCGCCAGCACCACGGCAAAGCGGTCCACCCGGTCGCGGGTGGGGAGCAGGGCCTCCAGGTCCGGCAGGTGGAAGCGTACCTCGTAGTCGTTCCGCGCGATGCGGTTGGGGTCCGCCTCGCGTTCGAAGACGCCGGCCACCACGAACGGCCGCGGCGCGGCGGTGTCCGCGAGCGCCCGCACGCGCACCGTGTCGCCCACGGCCAGCGGCACGCTCTCCGCCAGCCGCCGCTCCACCAGCAGTTCCGGCAGCGGTGCCGCGCCGGGAACTCCCGCCTGCAGCGCCGTCGCCACCCACAGCATCGCGATCAATCGGCCCTCCTTGCCTGGCGGGGAAGGTAGCCTGTGCAAAGGTGATGCGGGAGGAGGGGTGATGAGGTGATGGAGTGATGGAGTGATGGAGTGAACGGGTGAATGCATCCGGCTTGTCCGGCCGGGGCGGGGCGCCCTATGATTCGGAGACGGGTTGATCTTTGCAGCACCCGCTGTCCCGCCCGCTCGTCCGCGTTCGCGCCCCATCGCCGCCCCACCTGCGACGTCCTCCGCCTCATGAGCTTCCGCCGCTTCGCCCTTCCGCTCCTCGCGATCTCCATCATGGCCGCGCCCGCCCGGGCGCAGGACACCATGGCCGCCCTTGGTTACGGGGGCCGGGAGTGGTTCGACAACATGGAGCTGGTGCTGGACGTGGACCCCGCCACCGGCACCGACCGCAGCTGGGCGGCGGTGACCGACTCCAGCGGCGGCGTGATCCTCTACTGGCTGTGTGTGGACCTGGACATGTACATCCAGCTGGAGCCGTTCGACGCCGCGGCGGACACCCGGCTCACCTGGCGCTTCGACCAGGACGAGCCGCGCACGGTCGCCGGCGTTCCCCGCACGGACGACTCGCTCGGCGTGACGGTGCTGGAGGTTCCCCGGGAAGAGCACGACCCCTTCACCGCCCGCGCGAAGACCGCCCGCCGGCTGGCGGTGTGGATGCCGGCTGCCGGCGGGCGGCGAGAGGTGGTGTTCGACCTGCGCGGCGCCGCGCCCGCGCTGGGCCGGCTGCCCTGCCTGCTTTCGAAGAGCCCGCCGGGCGCGGGGGAGTACGCCCTGGGCGATGCGCGTCCGTGGCTGGACGACCCGGATTTCCGCGAGACCGACGATGCGCCGCAGCTGCAGAACCTGGAGGAGGTGTCGGCGGCGATGCAGGAGAGCTACCCGGAGGCGCTCTTCGACAAGGGCGGACAGGTGATCCTGGTGCTGCGCGTGGAGCGCGACGGCACGCCCAACCTGCCGAGCGTGCGCGTCCGCAGCAGCACCCACGCCGCGTTCACGCGGGTGGCGCTGCAGGTGGCGCCGGTCATGCGCTTCACCCCCGCGCGGCGCGACGGCCGCGACGTCCCCGGCTGGGTGCAGGTGCCGCTGGACTTTCTGCCCAATCCCTGACCCCGAGTACGAGCAAAGAGAAGGGGGGCCTCA
>DATAAG010000764.1:0-24138 GCA_036260235.1 Longimicrobium sp. | reverse complement strand
CTGGTGCGCGGAAGCGGGATCGCGTCTCATCACTACGGGATGGTCGATGATGGAGGTCTGTACGGGAAGTGTTTCTTCGCGGGCATCCCGCCTGAGCGGCTGAAGCCGCCGCTACGACTGCGGTAAGCCCCGCAAACTGCGCGGGGCTTCAACTGCGGGGACGGTCATCCTCACGCCGAATTGTCATTCCGAAGGAGGCGCCGCCTGATACTTGCCCCCGGCACGACTGCCTGGCGCCGACTGAGGAATCTACCGTCCGAACCTGGGGGCCTGATCTGCGCCACAATCTTGCCCATGCGAGTCCGCGCGGGCGGACTTTTGCGCCTTTCCAGCGGCGAATTCATTCGCTTGACGAGGGGGTGGGCCCGACGGTCGTGATCGCCCCGCGCCGATCAGACCTCCACCCCCTCGTGGCGCAGCAGCCAGCGCTTCCGGTCCAGCCCCTCGCCCTTCGCCCACTGCCCGGCGTACCCGCCGATGCCGTCGGAGCCCACCACGCGGTGGCAGGGGATGACGATGGGGATGGGGTTGTGTCGGTTGGCCTGCCCCACGGCGCGGGGGGCGCGGCACTCCACCGCGTCGGCGATGTCGCCGTAGGTGCGCGTCTGGCCGTACGGGATCGTCCGGAGCGCATCCCACACCCGCCGGCGGAACTCCGTCCCCTCCGGCGCCAGCGGCAGGTCGAACTCGCGGCGCTTCCCCGCGAAGTACTCGCGAAGCTGCTGCGCCACCTTCCACCCCAGCGGGTCGTCGCGCGTGGGCTCCACGCGCGTGCCGGCGGGCGGGTGTGCGCCCTGCGGCCAGAAGTGGATGTACCGCACCGCCGCGTCGTCGTACTCCACGAACAGCGGCCCCACCGGCGACGGCAGCAGCAGCCGCCTGACGGTGGACGACGGCTCCACGCGCGGCCTCTCCTGCCGCGCTGCGACTCTCACCATCTCAACCTCCTGTCATCCGCGAGAGTGCGGGCGTGCATCACTTTCGCACTCTCTCACTTTCGCACTGCTTCACCGTCCCGTGAACTCGGCCTTGCGCTTCTCCAGGAACGCCTGCATCCCCTCGCGCATGTCGTTCGTGGCGGCGAGCAGGCCGAAGAGGTTGCTTTCCATCGCCAGCCCGTCGTCCACCGACATGTCCATCCCGCGGGTGGCGCACTCGATGGCCAGCCCCACGGCGATGGGGCCGTTGGCGAGGATGGTCTGCATCATCGCGCGCGCCTCGGCCAGCAGCGCTTCGCGGGCGCTGGGCGCCTCCTGCCCCGCCGCCGCCTCCGGCTTCGGCACCACCCTGTTGACCAGGCCGATGCGGTACGCCTCGTCGGCCCGGATGAACTGCGCCGTCAGCATCAGCTCCAGCGCGCGGCCCTTGCCCACGATGCGCGGCAGGCGCAGGGTGCCGCCGTAGCCGGGGATGATGCCCAGCTTGACCTCCGGCAGCCCGAACTGCGCGTTCTCGCCCGCGATGCGAAGGTGGCAGGCCAGCGCCAGCTCGCACCCGCCGCCCAGCGCAAAGCCGTTCACCGCCGCGATCACCGGCTTGCGCGAAAGCTCGATCTGCCGGAAGACGCGCTGGCCCAGGCGGCTCACCTCGATGCCGTCCACCGGGCCCATCTTGGCCAGCTCGGCGATGTCCGCCCCCGCCACGAACGCCTTTTCCCCCACGCCCGTCACGATCACGCCGCCCACGTCGTCGCGCGACGCGATCTCGTCCATCGCCTGGCCCAGCTCGCGGATCGTCTGCTCGTTCAGCGCGTTCAGCTTGTCCGGCCGGTTCACGGCCAGCGTGGCGATGCGGTCCTGGACGTCCAGGGTGAGATTCGTGTACTCGGCCATGGAAGAGCGCGAAAGTGCGAGAGTGCGAGAGTGCGAAAGTGCGAAAGTGGGCCCCGGGAGCGGGGCTCGATTCGCGGCGCACAAGGTACGCGGGGGCGGGATGCCGGGCAACGGCATGCGTCGCGTTCCCGGAGCGGTTGAAGCCCCGTTCGCCGACGCGTCAGCGGCGGCGGGAGCGAGTGAACTCGCCGCCTCGCCGCAACAACAGCGGAAAGCCCCGCAAACTGCGCGGGGCTTTGCGTCTGGGGCGGGTGGGGCTGTTGACTAGCCGTGAACAGCGCAGCGGGGATCATGGTAGATGATGTTTCCGCCCTCATCGTACCAGCAACTGCAAAACGGGCTCGGATCGGTGGTTGGCGAAAGGTGGCTTGGATCGGCGTTATACGCGCTGTTGACGTCGGCTTCGTTGCTCAAGGGTACCTCCGCGAAAGGGATATATGCGACCAAGGAGCCCACTCCCAAGTTACTGCCTTTGCGATAAGTGTGCAACGTAAAGTGGCCCCTTGTTGGTGTCGAACGCGGAAAGCCCCGCGACTACGCGGGGCTTCAACTGCGAAAACCCGGGCCTGGCCGGGACGCGCGGCACCAGCGGCTACAGTCCGCCAAGGCGGACTTCGCGAATTTCCCGCGGCGAATTCATTCGCTCCGGGGACCGCCGAACGCCCGCAACTCCCTATTCCCTATTCCCTGGCCGTCAGCGGATTCGGCAGGATCCCCGCCGCCGCCAGCGCGTCCGCCAGCTTTCCCGCGTCGCGGTTGCGCAGCGGCTGGATCGGCGGCCGGGGGGCGCCGCCGTGCATTCCCAGCGCGTCCAGCGCCGCCTTGATCCCCGGGATCCCCAGCGCGCCCACCACCTCCCGGTGCAGCGGGGCGATGCGCTCCTGCAGCCGCCCCGCCTCGCCGAAGTTCTCCTCCCCGAACGCGCGGCACAGCGCCGCGCATTCCCGCGGCACCAGCAGCGCCACCGCCAGGATGCCGCCCACCGCGCCCATCTCCAGCGCCGCGTACAGGACGGCGCCGCTCCCCGCCAGCACGTCGCAGCCGCCGCGGCAGGCGTCCACCAGCGCGCCCAGCACCCGCAGGTCGCCGGACGAGTCCTTGATGCCGACGACGTTGGGGTGCCGCGCCACCTCCGCCACCAGCCCGGGCTCCAGCTCCACCCCGCTGAAGCGCGGCGGCACCTGGTACAGGATGACGGGCACCGGCGACGCCTCCGCGACCGCCAGGTAGTGGTCGCGCAGCGCCGCCGGCGTCATCAGCGGGCGGTAGAAGGAGGGCGGCTGCACCAGCACCGCGTCCGCCCCCGCCCCCGCCACCCGCCGCGTCTGGCGGATGGTGGCCCGGGTGGACTCGGCCCCCGTGCCGCAGAGGAGGAGGCGGTCCGCGTCCAGCAGGTCGCGGACCCCGTCCGTGAGCCGCGCCTTCTCGTCCTCGTCCAGCAGCACCCCCTCGCCGGTGGAGCCGAAGAGGACCACGCCCCGCAGCGGCTCGCGCATCCACCGCCGCACGTTCGCCCGCAGCGAGACCACGTCCGCGTCCCCCGTCACCGGGTCGAAAGGCGTGGTGGCCGGGGCGAAGACGCCCCTCATCTCCATGCGGACCCCGCCGGCTCCGGCGCCAGTCCCGGCAGCGTTCCCGTATCCATCTCCGCGTCGGTGCACAGCGGCAGGCGCAGGGTGAAGGTGGTCCCCTGCCCCTCGGCGGACTCCACCTCGATGCGCCCCCCGTGCGACTCCACGATCTCGCGGCAGATGGCCAGTCCCAGTCCCATCCCTTTTCCCTTGGTGCTCACGAACGGCTGAAAGATGCGCTCCAGCCTGTCCGGCGCGATTCCCGGGCCGTTGTCGGCGATCTGCACCACCGCGTGCCCGGCGTCGCGCTGCACGGACACCTGCAGCCGCGCCCCCGCCTGCCCCGCCATGGCCTCGCGCGCGTTGCGCACCAGGTTCTCCACCGCCTGGCGCAGGTAGTAGGCGTCGGCGAACACCAGCGCCGGCTCCATGCGGCTGGCGTCCACCTGCACCCCACCCCCCTCCCGCGCCTCGTGCCCGGCCACCTGGCGCACCAGGTCGTTCACGTACAGCGGCTGGCGGTTCAGGCTGCGCTGCGCGCCCGAGGCGTAGACGCTGAGCTCCTCCAGCATGGCCACCAGCCGCTGCGACTCGCCGATGATGGCGTCGGCCACCTCGCGCCGCTGCACGGGGTCGGCCACCATCTTCTCGTTCTGCAGCAGGTCCGAGTGCAGCACGATGGTCTGCAGCGGGTTCTTGATCTGGTGCAGGATGCGGGCGGTGGCCGTGCCCATGGCGGCCAGCTTCTCCTCCTCCGCCCGCCGGCGGTCGCTGCGCCGCAGCAGGGTCATGATGACGCCCGCGGTGAACACCACCACGCTGGCGACCACCACCACGCTCACGATGAAGAGCAGCTTGTTGGTCTGCACGGCAGCGGCCTGGGGCGCCTGCGCCTGGAGCGCGGCCGCCTGAACCAGCAGAGTCATTGTGAGGACACCAAAGGAAGGAGCCGCGCCGCCGCCGGGGGCTGCGGTGCGTGCGGTCAGTGCAGAAAGGGCGTCAGGAGACGCGGGTGTCCGCGCGGCGCGAGTCGGGGGCGCGGGAGACCACGAAGCTCACCGTCTCTCCCTTTTCCTCGCCCTCGGGAACCACCGTCTCCACGGTGATGCGCCGCACCACCCCGCGGGGGTCGCGCAGCATCACCTCCACGTCGATGCCCAGCTCCGGCGCGACGATGTGGGTGCGTACCCGGGGACCCGGGTCCGCCGCCGGCGGCTCCGGGTTGCGCAGCAGGATCTTGGTGGACTGGCGGCCGGTGTCCAGCCCCCTCGCCACCTTGATCTGGTGGAACCAGTCGGGCTGGTAGCCGATGACGTAGCGGCGGCCGTGCTGGTCTTCGCCCTGCCCTTCGCGGTTATGGCGTGCCATTCCCACCTCCGCAGCGGAGTGGTACAGCGCATTTTTCCAGGAATAATTCTCCGGTTCGGACACCCCGGTGTCAAGGCGCGTGTTGCGCAGGCGGCCGGAGCGGTGTGCCAAACGGCCGGAATTGGCGTCCCTGCGGCGATTCCGGGATTTCACGAAGTGTGCGGCGCCGCCCCGTCTCCCTCTCCTCCACGCACGAACCCGCGCGATCGGCCGGCGACGGCGGTTTCTCGCACGGGCGCGGAGGCAAGGGGAGGGGCGCAGAGGAGCCATGCACTCCTCCGCGTCCCCTCCCTTTCCTCCGCGTCCTGCGCGGGAAGCGCGCCTCGCGGGCATTCCGGGATCCGCGCCCGACATCATCCGGGGAAGGGCACCGGCACCAGGGTGAGGAAGAAGATGAGGATGCACGCCCACGCCAGCGCCCGGCGCCACCCGCCCAGCCGGAACTCCGGGTCGATGACCGGCGGGTGCAGCAGCCGCCCGCGGCCGATCACCAGCACCAGCACCGCCCACACCAGCCACCCGGTCCAGCGCGTCGCCAGCGCGAGCAGCAGGAGGACGGTGAGCACCCCCACCGCGCGGTGCGCCCGCCGCGAGATGGCGAACACCACGTGGCCGCCGTCCAGCTGGCTCACGGGGAACAGGTTCAGCGCGGTGAAGAAGAAGCCCAGCCACCCGGCGAAGGCCAGCGGGTGCAGCAGAACGAAGGCGGCGTCGCCGGCCGGCGAGAGCGCGCGCAGCAGCGCGAACAGCGCGGACTCGCCCATCAGCAGCAGCTGGTCGTCGAACAGCACGCCGATGCTGACCCCCCGCGCCCACGGCGGCACCGCCTCCACCGTGCGCGACCAGGCCAGCCCCAGCAGCACGGCGGGGACGGAGAGGACGAATCCGGCCAGCGGCCCCGCGGCGCCCACGTCCAGCAGCACCGCGCGGTTCAGCAGCGGCGAGCGCAGGCGGATGAACGCCCCCAGCGTGCCGATCAGGCTCACCAGCCAGGGGACGGGGATGAAGAACGGCGGCGACACGTCCATCCCGTGGCGCCGCGCCAGGGCGAAGTGCCCCATCTCGTGCGCGCCCAGGATGGCCAGCAGGGGAAGCGAGAACCACAGGCCGGGGGCCAGGGCGGCCGGTGTCAGACGCGTGGGCACAAGAATCGCAGCACCCCCCAGCCTCGATTCGCGAAGGGCCAGGGGGTTGCCGTCGGCCAGCATCGCGCCGGCCACGGTGACCGAGAGCAGGGTGAGCGCCAGCAGCAGCAGGTGCAGCCACCATCGCTCGCGCGTGCGGGGGCGAATGCGGCGCGCCAGCGTGACCTCCATGCCGTGGGGGCCGGGCTGCGCGTAGACCCGTCCGGGCCAGCGGGCAATCCACTCGCGCACCTCGCCGTCGTCCAGCGAGCGTCCGGGGAGGAGCCGCGCTCGAAACACCTGTTGGTCATGGACTTCCACCACACGCCATGCGGTGAACGGCCCAGCATCCTCGGGCACTTTTTCCTTGACCTCCGTGTATACCGTGCTTAGGTTGGGGCCACGTTTCCTTACGACAGACCTGCCCGTTCAGCGGCGCGTCGCGCCCCCTCCCCTGGCATCTTTTCCCACCCAGCGGAACAAACCAGCGGACCCGGGCCCCGTGCCCCAGGGTCGGCGTACATACATTCGGAGCTAGTCGTGGACATCAGCACGATCAAGACAAAGAGCATCGCCGAGCTCCACGAGATGGCGGAAGGGCTCAACATCTCCAACTACTCGGGGCTCCGCAAGCAGGATCTCATCTACCGCATCGAGCAGAACCTGCTCGACAGCGAGGTGGTGCTGCGGGGCGAGGGGGTGCTGGAGGTCCTTCCCGAGGGCTACGGCTTCCTGCGCTCGCAGGACTGGAACTACCTGTACGGGCCGGACGACATCTACGTGTCGCCCAGCCAGATCAAGCGCTTCGACCTGCGCACCGGCGACACGGTGCTGGGGCAGGTGCGCCCGCCCAAGGAGGGCGAGCGGTACCTGGCCCTGCTCAAGGTGGAGCGGGTGAACGGCGACGAGCCGGACAAGGCCAAGCACCGCGTGGCCTTCGACAACCTGCGCCCCCGCTACCCGGACCAGCGCATTCACCTGGAGACGGCCAGCGGCGACCTCTCCATGCGGGTGATGGACCTGGTGGCGCCCATCGGCAAGGGGCAGCGCGGCCTGATCGTGGCGCCTCCCAAGGCGGGCAAGACGATCCTGATGCAGAAGATCGCCAACGCGATCACCGAGAACCACCCGGAGGTGCACCTGATCGTGCTGCTCATCGACGAGCGGCCCGAAGAGGTGACCGACATGCAGGAGAACGTGCGGGCCGAGGTCATCTCCTCGACGTTCGACGAGCCGGCGGACCGCCACACGCAGGTGGCGGAGATGGTGCTGGAGAAGGCCAAGCGGCTGGTGGAGCACGGCCGCGACGTGGTGATCCTGCTGGACAGCATCACCCGCCTGGCCCGCGCCTACAACGTGGTGGTGCCGCACTCCGGGAAGATCCTTTCCGGCGGCGTGGACGCCAACGCGCTGCACAAGCCCAAGCGGTTCTTCGGCGCCGCGCGCAACATCGAGGAGGGCGGCAGCCTCACCATCATCGCCACGGCGCTGGTGGAGACGGGGAGCCGCATGGACGAGGTGATCTTCGAGGAGTTCAAGGGCACCGGCAACCTGGAGCTCGTGCTGGACCGGCACATCGCCGACAAGCGCATCTTCCCGGCGATCGACATCAACCGGTCGGGCACGCGCCGCGAGGACCTGCTGCTGAGCGAGATGGAGCTCACGCGGGTGTACCTGCTGCGCAACTTCCTGAGCGACATGCCGCCGGTGGAGAGCATCGACTTCCTGCTCACCCGCATGCGGAAGACCAAGAGCAACAAGGAGTTCCTGGACTCCATGGCCCGCGGCGGCTGACCGCTCCCGGGGCGGATCGGCGGACACGGAAGAGGCCGGCCTCGCGATCAGCGGGGCCGGCTCTTTTCGTTTGCAGGGAATTCCGAGGTGTACCCGATGAGCGAGGATGCTGCCATCCGCTGGCGTCCCTTCCCCCAGCCGCTCTCTCTCGCTCTCCCGGGAAACGGAAGAACCGCGGACACCAACTGTCCGGGTTCACGCGGACGAGCGGTCCTGCTCGGCCTGTTCTGGAATCTCGGCGGCGCGCTTCTTATGCTCCCGACCAAGCTCTGCGTACCACCGCAGCACCTTGCGGTAGTCGTTGTCGTGCTCGGCCATGATGCGACGCCGCATCTCGTCTACCTCCTCCAAGAGGGGATCTACGTTCCTCTGCTCCATGCGTCTCCCTCCAGCAGATCCAGGGGCGTCACGAGCCTGGGCACGAAGGAGTCCAAGCTCACGGTTCAGTCGCCTGACCCGATCAAATTTGGTGGGATTCGCCAGGTGGCGGTAGTTTCACGTGACCAACAGGTCGCATCGATGGTGTGAAGCCATGGCAAGGTGCATGGCGTCACCCAGCGGGTCCGCCGGCATAAGCTTGTGCCGCACGTAGGCTGCCGCTGTTTCTGTCTCCGGGTCATCCGGCTCCAGCACGAGAAGGCCATCCAGCAGGGAGAGCCGGCGCAGGGCCTGGTCAGGTTTCCCTCGAGATAGCTCCTGCAGCACGTTTCGGCTGGTGACAAGCTCGCATTCGGTTGCGGCGATCTTCCACCATTGACGAGTGGCGAAGCAGCGCGCGACCATTTCCGGATCGGTCCGATCGGTGTGGCAGGCGCTCGGGATGGTAGTCTCGACATAGAACGCGTGGTTTCGGCATGCGCGCGAAGGTATCGGCACGCGCAACGGCTCAGAAAGACCGCGTGCGAAGTAGGCCAGGTGCAGTACATGGCCGTGCGGCAGGTGGCGGATGATGGGTGTGGATGGAAGCGCGGGATCGATTTATTTTACCTGCTGCGGCATCCCCTGCCGCTGGCTGCGTGCGATCCAGCATAAAATGTTGCTGATCATGAAGATGCATCGTGTTTTCCGCCATGTGCCCGCCGCGCTGGCGCTTTGCGGGCTGGCGGCGGCCGCTCCGGTGGCGGGGCAGGACCGGTACGACTACTTCCGCGCGGACTCGGTGGCGCTGGCGGTGCCGCAGGGGGCGGCGCGGGACGTGGTCACGCTGGCGGCGCACTTCCGCGCGGCGCTGCCGGGGGAGCGGGACCGGGCGCGCGCCATCTACCGCTGGATGGTGCAGAACGTGGCGTACGACGCGGAGCTGTTCTTCAGCGGCGCGGTCTTTCCGCCGGCGCAGGACGCGGAGTCGGTGCTGCGGCGCAGGCGGGGCGTGTGCGAGGGCTTCTCGGCGCTGTTCGCGGGGCTGGCGACCCAGGCGGGGCTGCAGGCGGCCATCGTCGTGGGCAATGCGAAGGCGTTCGATCCCGATCGTCCGTACCGCACGCAGAAGCACACGTGGAACGCCGTGCGGCTGGAGGGCGAGTGGCGGCTGCTGGACGCGAGCTGGGGCGCCGGCGACATCCTGGGCCGCGAGTTCGTGCGGCGGCCGCGCGAGTTCTTCTTCGACACGCCGCCCGCCAAGCTCATCTGGTCGCACCGTCCGGACGACGACCGGTGGCAGCTGCTGGACCGTCCGCTCTCCGCGCGCGAGTTCGAGCGCCTGCCCTTCACGCATCGCGACTTCTGGGAGCTGGGCTTTCCCGCGGAGCTGGTGTTCGACGCGGTGGCGGCGGAGGGCTTCTCCGGTTTTGCGGGAGTCTTCACGGCGCCGGGGCACCGGGTGGAGATCCTGGAGGCGCCGCTGAACGGCCGGCTGGTGGCGGGCCAGGAGCACACTTTTCGCCTGCGCGCGCCGGACGCCGACACCATCATCGTGGTGAGCGGCGAGCGCTGGCAGGGGCTGCGCCGCGAGGGCGACACCTTCGTGGGGACGGCGTCGCTCTCCGCGTCGGAGATGGTGGTGATGATCCGCTACCCGGACATTCCCGCGGGCGCCATCGTCCTGCGCTACGAGGGCGCCGCCGCCGGCACCCTCAGGCGCGGCCGATGAACCCGATCCCTGCGCATGTGCTCGACGGCCGAATGCGAGCGGATTCCGTCGCAGCATTCTCACTCGCAGGGTCCTGAACCCGGCGATCTTCGGCCTTGGAAAGGGTTCATCCTGACGCGGCAGAAGGGAAGGGGCGGCACAGGTTGTCTCGCCCCTTCCTCGTCCGCGCGCACAACCGTTGTCTTCTGCCGCGCTGCCGGATCGCAGAACGGGCAAACGTGGCGTGAATTGTGCTCGGCAGCCTCCTGCCGCGGCAACCCGGCTGCGGACAAACCCCGTTCCAGGAGGAGGTATGACCGGTTCGCTGCCCCATCTTCGCCGGGCGCTGCTGGGCCTGGCCTTCGCGGGATCGCTCGGGTTCGGCGCGTCACAGGCGGCCGCCGCGCCCGGGGAGGCCGACGCTGCTCGTTACTGCCCCGCTCGTGGCTACCCGTACGCATACGCCTACTGTGGCTACGGCTGTCCGAACGGTCGCGGGTACTGCGACGAGAACGGCGTCTGCCAGTGCGGTGACATCCCCTGAGGCACGCCCGGCTCTGACGCAGCATCGGCCCCGCACCGTCTGGGCGGGGCCGATCGCGACGGCGGAACGGGAAAGGGGCTCGCGGGAGACGAGTGTCCCCCGGAGCCCCTTTCCCTGTGCCGGCGCCCCCCCGGCGCCGCTGCGATCCAGACGCGTTTCCCGTGCCATCCGTCACACACGGGCGCGCTCCGGTTCACACCGCGGCTCGCAGCTTCGCGAGCGTTCGTGGCGAGGAGGTGAATGCGGCGGCAGTGTATGCGTGGTGGCAGAATGGGGGCGATGACGTGCGGGAAAGCGCATGCCCGCCATCCGGATCATCCAGGCATTACCCGGGAGAGAAGCACCTGCTGGCGAATCGGGCCGACCGACGCCCTTTTGTGAAATGGTGCGTGAATTGCGTGGCGCCGGCGCCGGCCCGGCGGACACCTCCGTCCCCGGGCGACACCCTGCACGCGGGAGGATCTCGATGAAGAAGCTGCAGCTCAACGTGGAGGAGCTCGCCGTCGAGTCGTTCGCCACTGACGGGCGCGCGGGCGCGAAGTCGGGGACGGTGCACGGGCACTACGGCACCGGCCACACGGACTTCACCTGCTCCAGCTGCAACTCGGGATGCCACACCTGGCTGTGCGTCGGCGAGGACGAGAACCGGGGCTGAGCCGGCATCCGGGATCCGGGTGAACAGAGAGGACGCGGAGGGACGGAGCCGTTCCCCCGCGTCCTCTCGTTTTTCCTCTGCGTCCTCCGGGACCGCCTTTCTCGCCTTCCGCCGGAGGTCACAGCGCGGCGTGCAGCTCCGCCAGCTGGGCCTGCACCGACGCGGCGGAGGTGCCGCCGGCGGCGGCGCGGGCCTCGACGGACGCGCGCGCGTCGAAGAGCGCGTCCAGGTCCGCGTCCGCGAACTCGGCGCTCACCTGCACGAACAGCTCGCGCGGCAGGGCGCTCAGCGGGCATCCCAGCCCCTCCGCCGCGCGCACCAGCTTGCCCACCGCGCCGTGCGCCTCGCGGAAGGGAACGCCGCGGCGCACCAGGAAGTCCGCCACGTCCGTCGCCAGCATCGCCGAATCGACGGCGGCGGCGCAGCGGGCGGGGTCGAGCTCCATCGACCGCACCGTCCCCGCCACCGCCGGCAGCACGTCCGCCAGCGCGTCGAAGGCGGCGAAGAGGGCGGTCTTGTCCTCCTGCAGGTCCTTGTTGTAGCCGCTGGGCAGCCCCTTGAGCAGCGCCAGGAACCCGGTGAGCTCGCCGATCAGCCGCCCCGCCCTGCCGCGCGCCAGCTCCAGCGCGTCGGGGTTGCGCTTCTGCGGCATGAGCGACGAGCCGGTGCTGAAGCGGTCGGAGAGCTTGACGAACGCGAACTCGCTGGTGGCGAAGACGACCAGGTCCTCCGCCAGTCGCGACAGGTGCACGCCCACCATCGAGCAGACGAAGAGCAGCTCCGCCACCCAGTCGCGGTCCGCCACCGCGTCCACCGAGTTGGCGGAGACGGCGCGGAAGCCCAGCGACTCCTTGAGGAGCACGCGGTCCACCGGGAACGGGCACCCGGCGATGGCGCCGGAGCCCAGCGGCAGCACGCTCACGCGGTGCAGCGCGTCCGCCAGCCGCTGCGCGTCGCGCTCCAGCGGCCACGCGTGCGACAGCAGCCAGTGCGCCGCGCTCACCGGCTGCGCGCGCTGCAGGTGCGTGTACGCGGGCATCACCGTGCCGGCGTGCGCCCGCGCCTGCTCCACCAGCGCCGCCTGCAGGTCGCGCAGCTCCGACTCCAGCGCACGCGCCGCCTCCAGCGCCCACAGGCGAAAGTCCGTGGCCACCTGGTCGTTGCGGGAGCGGCCGGTGTGCAGCTTTCCCGCGACGGGGCCGGCCTCCTCGCCGAGAAGCCGCTCGACGAGGGTGTGGACGTCCTCGTCCTGCGCGGCCGCCCAGTCCGCGTCCGTCCACGCCTCCAGCCGCTTTTCCACCGCGTCGAGGCCGGCGCGCAGGTCCGCGGCCTCGGTGGCGCCGATCACCCCCGCGGCTCCCAGGGCGGCGGCCCAGGCGCGGCTGCCGGCCACGTCCTGCCGCCACAGCCGCCGGTCCACCGGGAGCGAGCGGTTCAGCCGGTCCATCTCCGGCGCGGGGCCGGCGGCAAAGCGCCCGCCCCACATGCGGGCGCCGGGCACCGCCGGCGCCGTCTGCGCCGGCATCGTGGGAGTGCAGGCCATGGTCAGTCCGCCGCGGCAAGGGTGGGCGCCAGCGCGGCCTCCTGCGCCTTGAGCGCGGCCACGCGGCTGGGAAGCCCGAACAGGCGGATGAAGCCCGCCGCGTCGGACTGCTGGTAGACGTCGTCCTCCCCGAAGGTCACGAACCGCTCGTCGTACAGCGACTGCGCGCTCCAGCGGCCGGCCACGGTCACGTTGCCGCGGTGCAGCTTCAGGCGGATCTCGCCCGTCACCGCCTGCTGCGTCACGTCGACGAGCGCGTCCATCGCCACCCGCTCCGTGCTCCACCAGCGGCCCTCGTAGACCAGGTCGGCGTAGCGGGGCGCGATGGCGTCCTTGAGCGCCAGCGTGCGCCGGTCGAGGGTGAGCTGCTCCAGCTCCGAGTGCGCGGCGTACAGGAGGGTGCCGCCGGGGGTCTCGTAGATGCCGCGCGACTTCATCCCCACCAGCCGGTCCTCCACCAGGTCGATGCGGCCGATGCCGTGCAGTCCGCCGACGGCGTTCAGCCGCTCCACGATCTGCACCGGGCCCAGCGACTGCCCGTCGACCGCGACGGGGACGCCCTGCTCGAAGGCGATGGTGACGTACGCGGGGACCGGGGGCGCGTCCTGCGGCGAGCGGGTCATCAGGAACAGGTCCTCGGTGGGCTCGTACGCGGGATCCTCCAGCGGCCCGCCCTCGTGGCTCACGTGCCACAGGTTGCGGTCGCGCGAGTAGATCTTCTCCTTCGTCGCCGTGACGGGGACGCCGTGCTCCGCGGCGTAGGCCAGGGCGTCCTCGCGGCTGCGGATGTCCCACTCGCGCCAGGGGGCGATGACGGGGAGCTCCGGCGCCAGGGCGGCGTAGGTGAGCTCGAAGCGCACCTGGTCGTTGCCCTTGCCGGTGCAGCCGTGGGCCAGGTGGGTGGCGCCCACCATGCGCGCCACCTCCACCTGCCGGCGGGCGATGATGGGCCGCGCCATGGAGGTGCCCAGCAGGTACTTGCGGCCGTAGACGGCGCCGGCGCGCAGGGTGGGCCACACGAAGCCGGTGACGAACTCCTCGCGCAGGTCCTCCACGAAGCAGGCGGAGGCGCCGCTGGCGCGGGCCTTGTCCTCCAGCCCGCTCAGCTCCTCGCCCTGGCCCACGTCGGCGGCCACGCAGATGACCTCGGCGCCGTAGTTCTCGCGGAGCCAGGGAACGATGATGGATGTATCCAGCCCGCCCGAGTAGGCGAGGACGACGCGAGGCTTGGGCATCTTTCGGTGCTCCCGGTCGGGTTTGAGAAAAGTGCGTGAGTGCGTCAGTGCGTGAGTGCGTGAGTGAACTGCACGCGGGCTTTCTTGCGCGGCGGCGGCTTCCTGCCGGCCGCGGCGCCCCCTCCGGCTCGCTTGGGCTCGCCACCTCCCCCCCAAAACCCTGGGGGAGGTTGAGGGGGGCCGATCGGGATGCTTCGACAAACGCCTCACTGCGTCCGCGAGGGCCCCCTCCCCCCGACCCCCTCCCCCGCTGCGCGGGAGAGGGGGAGAACTTCAACTGCTCAATGCAGATCCATCACCTGCCGCGTGGGGCGGACGGCATTCCTCTCGGGCGGGCCCATCAAGCACCCACACCATGCCGCCCGCACCCACGCGATCAGTTACTCTCGCACTTTCGCACTCTCGCACTTCAGTTCACTTACGCACTCACGCACTAACGCACTTCCTTCACTACTGCTATCTCGTCGCAGGCGTGCAGCTTGGGACAGCTCCGGCAGTCGCTCCACACCTTGGCCGGGAACATCTCCTTGGGCACGGTGCGAAAGCCCAGGCGGTGGAAGAAGCCGTCGCGCAGCGTCAGCGCGAACACGCTCTCGATCCCCAGCGTCTCCGCGTCCTCCACCAGCCGCTCCACGATCCGGCCGCCCAGCCCCATCCCCTGCGTCTGCGGGTCCACGGCCAGGGAGATGATCTCCGCCAGCGTGGGGGAGAAGATCCGCAGGCCGCCGCACCCCACCACGCGGCCGTGCTCGTCCGCGGCGACCACGAACTCGCGGAAGAGGCGGACGAGCTGCTCGCGGGTCTTGGGCAGCATCAGGTTCTGCGCGGCGAAGCCGTTGACGAGCGGCTCCACCTGCAGCATGTCCGCGATGGTCGCGGGGCGGATGAACACCGGCGCCGCGGGGTCGAACGGCGGCAGGCCGGTGACGGGCTCCGCCGCGGGGGGCGCAATCTGTACTAGCACCGGATCGCCTCCTCCAGCAGGGCCACGCCGCGGCGCAGCTCGTCGTCATCGATCACCAGCGGCGGCAGCAGACGCACCACGTCCGCCCCCGCGCTGCACAGCAGCAGTCCCGACTCCAGCGCGCGGGACACGATGTCCGCGGCGCCGTCCACCTCGATCCCCCACAGCAGCCCCGCACCCCGCACGGCGCGCACGCACGGGTTGCGCAGCGCCAGCGACCCCAGCAGGTCCGCCACCAGCGTCCCCTTGCGGCGCACCTCCGCCAGGAACCCCTCCGCGCCGATCTTGCGGCACGCCGCCAGCGCGGCGGACGCCACCAGGACGCCTCCGCCGAACGTCGATCCGTGGTCTCCCGGGCGCAGGGCGGAGGCGACCGCCTCCGTCACCAGCACCGCGCCCATCGGCAGGCCGCCGGCAAGGGGCTTGGCCAGAGTCATGATGTCCGGCGCGATCCCCGCCGCCTGGTGCGCCCACAGGTTCCCCGTGCGCCCCAGCCCCGTCTGCACCTCGTCGACCACCAGCAGCACGCCGGACTCGTCGCACAGGTAGCGCAGCGCCTTCAGGAACCCGGGGTTGACGGGCTTCACGCCGCCCTCGGCCTGCACGGGCTCGATGATCACGGCGGCGGTGCGGCCCCGCGCCAGCAGCCGGTCCACCTCCCCCACGTCGCCCACGTCGCAGAAGACGACGCCGGGCATCAGCGGGCGGAACGGGTCCTGGTAGGCGGCGCGGTCCGTGGCGGCCAGCGCGCCCATCGTCCGGCCGTGAAAGCCGCCGCGGAAGGCGATGATCTCCGGTCTGTCCGCCCCCGCCCAGCGGCGCGCGAACTTGATGGCGCCCTCGTTGGCCTCCGCCCCGCTGTTGCAGAAGAAGACGCGGTCCGCGAACGAGTGGGCCGCCAGCCACGCCGCCAGCTCCGGGGCCGGGCCGGTGCGGAACAGGTTGGAGGTGTGGATGATCCCCGCCCGCAGCGCTCCCTCGATCGCCGCCGCCACGTCGGGGTCGCCGTAGCCCAGCGCGTTCACCGCGATGCCGCTGGTGAAGTCCAGGTAGCGCCGCCCGTCCTCCGCGATCAGCGAGCACCCCTCGCCGCCCACGAAGGTGGGGCCGGCGGGCTTGTAGACGCCCAGCAGGGCGGATGCGGTCTGCGTCTCAGTCGCCGGCATGGGCGGCCTCCCTCCGTGTCTCGATGCGCGTCCCCGCGCCGTCGTCCGTCAGCATCCGCACGTCGCCGATGCGCACCCGCGCCACCCCGCCGGCGCGCGCCCGCACGGCCGCGCGCAGCTTGGGGCGCATCCCTCCCGCGGCCTCGCCGCTCTCCAGCAGCGCCCCGGCCCCGTCCGCATCCAGCGTGGCGATCCACTCCCCGCCCGCCTTCACTCCGGGCACGTCGCTGACGAAGAGCAGCTCCGCCGCACGCATGGCCGCGGCCACGCCGGCGGCCGCGTCGTCCGCGTTCACGTTCAGCCCCTCGCCGTCCGCGCCGCGGGTGACGGGGGAGACGACGGGGGTGAGCCCCTGCGCGAGCCACGCGTCCAGCAGCTTCGTGCGCACCGTCCTGACCTCGCCCGTGCGGCCCAGGGCGCCGCCGTGCAGCAGCGCGCCGCGCAGCAGGCCGCCGTCCTCGCCGCTGATGCCGACCGCGTCCACGCCGGCGTCCAGCAGCGCGGCCACCCAGCGCTTGTTGACGCCGCCGCTCAGCACCATCCGCACGACCTCCATCACCCGCGGCGTAGTGACGCGCAGCCCGTCGCGCCACTCCGGCTCGATCCCCAGCGCCCGCTGCAGCTCGCTGACGTCCTTCCCCCCGCCGTGGACGAGGACCGTCGGCGCGGCGGAGGCGGCGAGCGCGGAGGCGACGGCGCGCATCCACCCGGCGTCGTCCGCCAGGTTTCCACCCACCTTGACCACTCTCGCCCTCACGCCAGCCCCTCCGCCTCGTCCCAGCCGAACACCAGGTTGAGGTTCTGCACGGCCTGCCCGGCGGCGCCCTTGAGCAGGTTGTCGATCGCCGCGACCACGATCAGCATCGGCTGCGACACGCCCTGCACCGGGGTGGCGCCGATGGCCACGCGGTTGGAGCCGACCACGTCCGCCAGCCCCGGCATCCGCCCCTCCATCACCCGGACGAAGGGCTCGGATGAATAATCATCCATCCAGATCTCCGCCGCGTCCTCCAGCGGCTCGCGCAGGGGGACGTAGAGGGTCTCCAGGATGCCGCGCTTCACCGGGAGCAGGTGCGGGGTGAAGACCAGCTCCGGCGCCGCGCCGCTCGCCAGGGCCGACGCCTGGGCGCGCATCTCGCACAGGTGGCGGTGCACGTTGCCCACGGCGTACGCGCTGAACCCCTCCGCCACCTCCGCGAACATCAGCTCCCGCTTCGGCGAGCGTCCCGCGCCGGTGACGCCCGACGCGGCGTTGACGATCACCGGGCCGGCGGCCAGCCCGCGCCGCAGCAGGGGCGCCAGGGCCAGCAGCGCGGCGGTGGGATAGCACCCCGGGTTCGCCACCACCTGCGCGCCGGCGATCTTCTCCCGGTGAAGCTCGGGGAGCCCGTAGACGGCGCCGCGCAGCGGGGCGGGCGTGGCGGCGTTCGGCACGCGCAGGTCCGCGGAGAGGTCGATGGCCCGCGCGCCGGCGGCCCGGGCGCGCTCCATCCACCGCGCGCTCTCGCCGTGCGGCAGGCAGCTGACCACGCAGTCGGCGCGCTCCAGCGGCGCATCCTCCGCCCGCACCAGCGCCGGCCCCTCCACGCCGGGGATCACGTCCCCCAGCGCCTTTCCCGCGTCCGACTCCGACGTCGCCCAGGCGATGCGCGCGCGGGGATGCCGCGCGACCAGCCGGGCCAGCTCGCGCCCGGTGTATCCGCCCGCCCCCAGAATCCCGATCCGCGCGCAAGCATATTTATTCATCGTGTCGCAATTCTATGCAACCCTCTCGCCGCCGTCAAGATGCGCGATGCCAGCCCTGCTGCCGATCTCCCCTTGCGCGCGGGAGCGGCGCCTCGCGGCCGGTGAAACACACGCCCCCCGGACGATGGACGTCCGGGGGGCGACGTGGTTCATGCTCCGGTGGAATGCGGCCCGCAGGGCCAGGGGGCGACGCGGACTATCCCCCGCCCCCGCTGCGGCGCGACGGACATCCCCTCGTGTTCAGTAGACCGCCACGAAACGTGCGTTCCAGCCGACGGGCGCCTGGATCAGCACGGCGAAAAGGGTGGCGCCCTGCTGGACCAGGCCGCACGCCGGGCCCTGCAAGTCGGTGCCGACCACGAGGTACGCAGTGCTCCCCGGCTGGTTGAGATAGCAGGTGAGCGACGGCGGGTTAGTCACCGTTCCAGCCGCGGCGGGGAGCGCCGCCTGTGCCGACCCGTTGCTCGCTACCACGGCGTTGACGACCGTGCGGGTTCCGGGACCGGCGGGCCCCTGTGGACCCTGTGGGCCCTGGGGACCCTGCGGGCCCTGCGCACCGGCTGGCCCTTGCGGGCCGGTCGGACCCTCGCAAGCGACCAGGGCTGCAGCCAGGGAAAGCATGGAGAGTTTCTTCAGCAGCATGATGATCCGTCCTCTCGATGAAGGTTGCATGTCCACACAGGACCCAGCAGAGGTGCAGGATAATCGTTGCTTCCCCGCGGGACAACGATCATCGTCATGAAAAGGACGAGACTGGATCTTCATTTTGTGCGGCTGCGTTGCGGGTGAAATCAAGGGCACGGGCGACTTTCACTCGATCCGGCTGGCATGCGGCCGCCGCGCGAATCACCATCATACCTTTCACGCCTGGACTTGATGATCGTGAAGTGCCTGGTTACGTTCGAAAACACATGGCGCGGCGGTGCGCCGGCGGACAACCCTTATCAGGAGGAGGAAGCACCATGCAGGGCTTCGCGAAGTGGATGGCGGGCGCGGCGGTGCTCGCGGTGGCCGCGGGGTGCGGCGGCGACGGCGCGGGCGGCGGGGGCATCACCCCCACCGGGCCACTGCTCGTGGGGAACACGGTGACGGTGTCGGTGAGCTGCCCCTCGCAGATGGAGACCGGCACCTCCGGCACCTGCACCGCGTACGGCTACGACGGCAACGGCAGCTTCACCAACAGCAACGTGAGCTCCTGGTCCAGCAGCAACACCTCCGTGGCCACCATCTCGGGCGGCACCATCTCGGCCGTCGCGGCGGGGAGCGCCACCATCTCGGCGGTGATCGACGGGGTGACGGGGAGCACCAGCGTCTCGGTGGTGAACCCGCCGCCTCCGATGTCCGTCACCATCTACGGACCCAACAAGATCCTGCCGAACCACACCTGCTACTGGTGGGCGAACGTGTCCGGCGGAACGCCACCGTACACCTACTACTGGTACGGCGGTGTGTCGTCCGACCGCACCGGCTACGAGTTCTGGGCGTACGCGTCGCGCAGCTTCTACCTGGACGTCAAGGTGACGGACGCCAACGGCAACGTGGCCTGGGGGTCGAAGTACGTTACCGTGACCACCAACACGGGCGCCTGCATGGTCTGAGCGATCCCGGCCGGCAGCGAAACGCCCCCCGGACGGCAGCCGTCCGGGGGGCAATTTTCACGATCATGATCGCACCGCAGCCCCGATGCATTCCTTTAAGGACGGATGTTGATGATTCACGGAACGCCGCTTACGTTCAAGGACACATGGCGCGCAAACGCGCGCGCGGACACCCTGCAGGGAGGAGGGCACCATGCAGCGATTCGCAACGTGGATGGCGGGCGTGGCAATGGCCGTGGCGCCGGCCGGCGGCGGCATGGACAGGGGCGGCACAAGGCTGTTCGTCGAGAGCACGCTCACCGTGTCGATCACCAGCGGCCCCTCCACCATCCAGCCCAACAAGACCTGCGAGTGGCTCGCCGCGGCGTCGGGCGGCACGGCGCCGTATACATGGGACTGGTCGGGCGGTACTACGATCTATGAAGACGAGGGGTACTACCTGGCCCGCAGCTCCAGCAGCTTCTATGTCACCGTGCAGGTCACCGACGCCGCCGGCAGCACCGCCAGCGCGTCACGGTACGTCGGCGTGAGCTCCACCGCGCCGACCTGCATCCTCTGAGCTCGCGAGCCCACGAAACGCCCCCGGGACGGCTGGCCGTTCGGGGGCGTTCTCGTCTCCTCATTTATGGGATGAGCTTCGCTAGCGCACCGCCGGGCTTGCCGCGCGGGCGCCGCGGGTGACGAAGTAGAGGATGGCGGAGATGGCGAGCACGGCGCCCGCCATCAGCCACTCGTCGGGCTTGATGGAGGTCAGCAGGTAGGCGATGGCTCCCAGCGCCAGGAAAGGGATCACGGCGCCGCCGGGGACGCGGAAGGGGATGCCGCCCGCCTGCACGCCCCGGCGGCGCAGCTCCCACGCGGCCAGGCAGCACGCCCCGTACAGCAGCAGGATCGCCAGGTTGGCCAGGATGGCCAGCCGCTCGAAGCCGCTGGTGAGCGCCAGCGCCGCCGTGATGGCCGCCTGCGTCCAGATGGCGACGTGCGGCGTGCGGTGCCGCGCGTGCACGGAGGCCAGCGCGCGCGGCAGAAAGCCGTCCCGGCCCAGCGCGAAGAGGGCGCGCGGCACCGCCAGCGTCATCCCCCCGATGTAGCCGAACATGCTGATGGAGGCGCCGGCCAGAAGCAGCGCGCGCCCGGTGGGCCCCAGCGCCTGCCCCGCGGCCTCCGCCAGGGGGGTGGGGTGGCCGGCCAGCGCGCCGCCCAGGACCCCCTGCGCCACCAGGTGGATGGCGATGTAGAGGAGCGTCACGCCCGCCATCGCCAGCAAGATGGCGCGCGGGACGGTGCGGGCCACGTCCTTCACCTCGCCGCTGGGCACCAGCGCGCTCTCGATCCCCGCGAAGGCGAAGATCAGCACCGCCGACGCGCGCGCCACGTCGCCCAGGGCGGGGGCGTCGCCCATGGCCAGGTTCCCCGCGCGGACGGCGAAGGCGCCGACCAGCACCAGCAGCAGCAGCGGCAGCAGCTTGGCGACGGTGGCGACGGCGTTCACCGTGCTCCCCTGCCGGATGCCGGCCACGTTGATCGCCGCGTACAACCCCAGCGCGGCGACGATCAGGATGATCCGCGCCGCCGCGCCGCTGAACGCCGGCACCAGGGCGCCGACGGAATCGGCGAAGAGGGTGGTGACGGCTGAAAGGGCCAGCGTCCCCGTCAGCCAGAGCAGCACCCCCGCCAGGAACCCGACGAACTGCCCGAACGCCACCTCCACGTACGCGTACGGACCGCCGGTCAGGTCCACGCGGCTTCCCGCCTCCGCGAAGCAGAGGACGATGAGCCCCATCGCCACGGCGCACACCAGGTACGCCAGCGGGGCGGCGGTGCCCAGCTGCGTGGCCGCGGCGGAGGGAAGGCGAAAGATGCCGCCGCCGATGGTGACGTTCACGATGCCGGCGGCCAGCGCCCACACGCCCATCGCGCGGATGAGCCGTGCCTCGGACGCGGCGGTTGCCTGCTCCTGCATGTCGGTGGATTTTCGAAATGTGGATGAGGGGGAGGGATGCGAAAGCTTTGTGCGAGGACGAGTCGTGCGCAAGCATCCTGATCTCCAGCGACCACCATCATCACAGCACTGGGCCTCACACGGAGTCAACGGAGGAGAGCGATGGACGTCCTCCGCTGACTCCGTTGCCCCCGCGTGAGGCACTTCTGTTCTATGATGCGGCAGAGGAATTGCGGCGTACGGCCGGGTTCCGTTCCGCCAATCATCCCTCCGATCCGATGATTCGACGCTACATCATCGCGGCGTTGTTCGCCGCGGCGCCGGGCGCGGTGGCCGCGCAGGACACCGCCCGCGTCGTCGGGCTGGACACCGTGACCGTGCAGGTGCTGGGCACGCCGGTGCCGCCGCTGCGCGCGCCGTTCCCCGTCTCCGTGGTCCGCGAGGAGGAGATCCGCCGCGCGCGCCCGGCCATGGCGCTGACGGACGCGCTGTCGGCGCTCCCCGGCGTGCAGGTGGACAACCGCTACAACTACGCGCTGGGGGAGCGCATCTCGGTGCGGGGCCTGGGCGCGCGGGCGCAGTTCGGCGTGCGGGGCGTGCGGGTGCTGGTGGACGGCATTCCCGCCACCCTCCCCGACGGGCAGACCACGCTGAACCACGTAGACCCCGGCGCGCTGGGGCGGGCGGAGGTCATCCGCGGCCCCGCGTCGGCGCTGTACGGCAACGCGTCCGGCGGGGTGATCCGCCTGTCCACCGCGCCGCCGCCGCTGGCGCCGCTGGCGTCCGAGCACCGCGTGCTCGCCGGCGGCGACGGCCTGCTGCGCCTGGAGACCAGCGCCGGCGGACGCGCCGGCTCCGCGGCGTACCGCGCCTACGTCTCCCGCCTCTCCTACGACGGCTACCGCGAGCACTCGTCCGCCGACAACCTGAACGCCGGCGGCACGCTGCACCTGGCCCGCGGCGCCGACGAGGTGCGACTCTCCTTCACCGCCGTGCGCTACGACGCGCTGAACCCCGGCTCGTTGAGCGACTCGCTGCTGCGGGTGGACCGCGGGGCCGCGTTCGCCCGTAACGTCCAGCAGCGCACGGGAGAGGAGGGGCGGCAGGCGCAGGCGGGGCTCTGGTGGCGCCACCCGGCCGGACCCGGCGCGCTGGAGGTGGCGGCGTACGGCCTCGCGCGCTCCATCGACAACCCCATCCCCAGCGCGGTGATCGACCTGGACCGGCGGGTGGGCGGGGTGCGCGCGTCGTGGGCGGCGGAGGCGGGGGCGCTGCGCTGGCTGGCGGGCGCGGAGGCGGAGACCCAGCGCGACGACCGCCTGAACTTCGCCAACGACGCCGGCGAGCGCGGCGGCCGCACGCTGGACCAGCGCGAGCGGGTGACCTCCACCTCCGCGTTCGCGCAGGGGACGGCCGCGCTGCTGCCGCGGCTGGAGGTGCTGGCCGCGGTGCGCTACGACCGCTTTCGCTTCTCCGTGGCGGACCGCCTGGTCTCGGCGGAGAACCCCGACGACAGCGGCGCGCGCACCATGGACCGCGTGAGCCCCGCGCTGGGCGTCTCCTTCGCCGCCACGCCCGCGGTGTCGCTCTACGCCAACCTGGCGACCGCCTTCGAGACGCCGACCACCACCGAGCTGGCCAACCGGCCCACCGGGGCGGGCGGGTTCAACCCGGAGCTGCAGCCGCAGCGCACCGTCTCGGCGGAGGTGGGGGCCAAGGCGCGGCTGGCGGGATGGATCTGGCTGGAAGCGGCCGCCTACCGCGCCCGCATCGAAGACGCGCTGATCCCGTTCGAGGTGGAGGGGGCGCCGGGGCGCGTCTTCTACCGCAACGCGGGCCAGGCGCGGCACCGCGGGGTGGAGGCCAGCGCCGTCCTGACGCCGCGCCCGGGATGGACGGCGCGGGCGGCGTACACCTGGACGGACGCACGCTTCGGCCGCTACGTGGTGAACGGCGAGGACCGCGCGGGAAACCCGGTCCCCGGCGTGGCGCCGCACCGGCTGGACGTGTCGCTGCTGGCCTTTTCGAAGCGAGGCCCGTTCGCGGGGGCGGACCTGCGCCACGTATCCCGCACGCCGGTGGCGGACGACGACGAGGAGGGCCGCTTCCGCTCCCCCGCGTACACGCTGCTGGACCTGCGGGGCGGATGGGAAGGGGTGAGGGCGGGTCCGCTGGCGCTGTCGCCGTTCCTGGGCGTCACCAACCTGCTGGACCGCGCCTACAACACCTCGGTGGTGGTGAACGCCTTCGGGCGGCGCTACTACGAGCCCGGCCCCGGCCGCTCCCTCTACGCGGGACTCACCCTCGCCCTCGGCATGCCCGCGGATCGCGATCGGTAGGACACCTCGTCCGATCCGCGGGCGCCCTCTCCCCGGGTCCTCCTCCGCAAACTGCGTGGGGGGAGGGCTGGGGGAGGGAGGAAGACAGGGTTCTCACTGCGTCCGCGGGGGGCCCTCTCCCCCCGCCCGGCCCTTCGCTCGTTCCTCGCTACGGCGGGCGACCCCTCCCCCAACTCCGGGGGAGGGGTGGCCGGGCGGGCTGGCCGCGCGTCGGCGGCCTCTCAGCGCGGGAGAGTAGATCCTCAGGTCGGCGCCGGAGCCCTGTGCATCGGCAGAGATCGCGCGGCGCCTCGCTCAGGATGACAGGGGTCGGGGATCGCGACGGACCGCTCCCCTCTCCCGCGCAGTTTGTGGGAGAGGGGCCGGGGGTGAGGGATCCGCGCGAAGCGCGACGCTGTTCGCCGTTGCCGTTCTCCCCCTCTCCGCACGCAATTTGTGCGGGGAGGGGGCCGGGGGGAGGGGCCCCACCGCCTCCGCACGCCCGCCGAATCGCCCAAGCCGTTCACCCGCAACACGTTGCATTCTCCAGCAGCCACGCGGGTTTTCTGCGCCGGCACATGGCATGTGATATGCTCTCCTCGTCTCCCGACAGCACCGCAAGCGGCGGTGCGACAACACGTTGGAACGCGCCCGGGAGCACCCCTGGGGT
>DATAAG010000763.1:0-2200 GCA_036260235.1 Longimicrobium sp. | reverse complement strand
ACGTTTACACCCTCTCCCACGCAGTTAGTGGGAGAGGGTGCGAGCCTCAGCGAGCGGGTGAGGGCCCCCGCCCTGCGACGGGTGCAGCTCCTTCGAGCAGTTCTGGCCGTCCGCCCGCACCAGGCCCGTCTGGCGCAAGAGTAGCGCGCGGCGGCGAAACGTGCTTACATTTGCCCGCGTTGCGCGGACCTGGAACAGATGATCATCGGACAATCACGATGCTGGACGAGCTGAAGAACAAGCTGGGCGAAGAGATCGAGCGCCTTACGCACGAGCTGCAGGTGGTGCTGCCGCAGGCCATCAAGAAGGCGGTGGAGCACGGCGACCTGCGCGAAAACTCGGAGTACAAGTCGGCGCTGGAGCGGCAGCAGTTCGTGCAGGCGCGGCTGAACCACCTTACCCGCCGCGCGGCCGAGCTTTCCAAGATCGACCTGTCGCAGATCCCCGCCGACCGCGTGGGCTTCGGCAGCCGCGTGACGGTGGTGGACATGCGCACGCGCGAGGAGGAAACGTACACGCTGGCGTTCGGCGACTTCATCGACATCGACAGCGGGCAGATCTCCATGGCGTCCCCGGTGGGGCAGGCGCTGATGGGCAAGCAGCAGGGCGAAAAGGTGAGCCTGCAGCTCCCCCGCGGCGAGCGCAAGCTGCTCATCAAGGAGGTGCAGACGCTGCCCCAGATGGTGCAGTCTTCCGCGGAGTAGCGCCCCTTCCCCACAGACGGCGGAGCCCCGGCCCTGGTGATCAGGGGCCGGGGCTTCGTGCCGTTCGGCACGGTCGCGGCCCTGCCGGGCCGGCCCGCCCCTTCAGTCTGAGCGGCTAAAGCCGCCGCCGCCGCCGCTACGACTGCGGAAAGCCCCGCAAACTGCGCGGGGCTTCAACTGCAGGTTTATGCTCCTTTCGGATCTACGCCGGTAATCCCCTTCCCCTGGTCGCCGACGCGCAGGTGCGTGAAGGCGCCGCACACGGGCCGCCGCCGAGTCCGCGCAGGCGGACTTTGTGAAGTTGTAGCGGCGATGCGGCGATTTCGTTCGCTCCTGCGGGCGGACGGCACGGTACCGAATCGGAACCAGCAATCGGCATCAACCGCCCGCTGGGGCTCACGGCCCAGCCCCGCTGCTGCTAACGATGCCCCTCCGCATGCCGTCAGTCCAGCGGCGCCAGCTCCGTCACGTGGTAGCGGATGCCGGCGTCGTTGGCCAGCGTACCGATCTCCGCGACGGTCGGGTAGCCGAGCGCAGGGTGGTACTCCACCTCGGTGTGCTCGCCGTTGGCCTGCGCCTGGGCGATGCGGGCGAACAGCTCGTCCACCGTCATGGGGTCGACGATCGCGTCCTGCGCGGCGGGCTGGCCGCTCTGCGGGTCGCGCAGCTCGGCGATGCGGCCGTCGCGCACGATCACCACCACGGGCCCGCGGCCCAGGCAGAAGCACTCGCGCGCAAGGACGAAGCGGTAGTCGTCCAGCTGCTGCCGCTCCCACACGGTGCGCTGCGCGGCCGCGTCCCCCGCCCCGCCGCCCGGCGAGACGGCGGGCGGAACGCAGGCGGCCAGCACGGCGGCGAAAAGCAGGAACCCGGTGCGTCGGATCATCGGAAATCGCTCGGAGCGAGGAAGGTTCGGGCGAACGAAGCGCGCGCCGATGTCGCATCGCCGCGCGCTCGCTGCAGTTTCCGGGAGTCTATCGGCCGCCGGCCGCCGGGGCCACGGGTCACTCGACCCGGTGCAGACCGATGACCTCATAGACGACGCCGCCATCGTCGGGACTGTTGTCCAGGTCGGCGTACAGCGGATAACCGAGCGTGGGGTGGTAGCGAACCTCGTCGAACTCACCCCGCTCCCGTGCCCGGCGGATGGACTCGAACAGCTGGTCGACCGTGCGCACCTCCTCCCAGCGCTCCTGCGGCAGCACCTGGCCGCTCTCCATGTCGCGGACCTCCACCACCTGCCCGTCGCGCACCTGCACCCCCACGTCGAGCCTTGCGCAGAAGCAGTACCGCGTGAGCTCGTAGCGGTAGTCGTCGATTCCCTGCCGCTCCCAGATGCGGCGGTGCACCTCCAGGGCAACGTCCGCCGATTCCGTGGGAGAGTCGCACGCGGCCAGCGCGAGCGCCAGGATCAGCGGTCGGATGCGGCGGATCATGGGACGGCACCTCCGGTTCGGGGTTCCAGGCGGCCCGGGCAGGAGCGGCGGCGCGCCGCC
>DATAAG010000762.1:0-28215 GCA_036260235.1 Longimicrobium sp. | reverse complement strand
ATCCTGAACAGGATCGACGGGGCTCCTACCTCGACAACACCGACCGCAGGCCCTCAAGCCTACTGCGCGGCAGATGCCGCTCCCGAGGAATTACGGCTCCAATATACATGTATGCCCCATGCCATACAACCCTTGATCAGTCTCGCGGCGCTCGAGCGTGCGCTCTCATCGGAGCGCCTGGCCGGCTACCGCCTCGTCGACGATCGGAACGAGACCGATGGTCTGGCACGCTACCTCTGGAACATGGCGCTCGCGAACGCGATCCAGCCTGCCCTGCAGACGCTGGAGATCTCCTTTCGGAACGAGATCGCGCGGGCCGCAGCCAGGATTACCACGGGCCGGAATTACACGGTCGATCGCATCCCCTCTTGGCTGGATGCGCAGCCAACCATGCTTCTTCCGCACGAGCGGGAGAAGGTTGAGCGCGCGAAAGCCGAGTTGGGATCAGACCCTCGGTCTCAAACGGAAGGTCACCTGATCGCGAAGCTGGACTTCGGCTTCTGGGTCGCGCTGTGCCGCGATTCGTACAACGACCTGCGAGGGGAGGGGCCGCGCCTGTGGGACCGGGCGCTGAGCCTGGTATGCAGGAAGCGTCCTGCGGACATCACGACCCGGGCGCAGATCTTTCATCGTTTCAATCGTATCCGCGTGTTTCGAAACCGGGTTGCTCACCATGAGCCCATCTGGGACCGGCAGTACCTGAGCGAGCATGAGTACATCCTGGAAAGCCTGGGATGGATGCATCCAAAGCTCGCGGACGCCGTGCGGACGATGTCTCCTGCCGAGCCAGTATTCCGCGCCGGTTTTTCCGCATATCTGCCGCACGCTCAGACGCTGCTCGGCACGGGTTCGGGCATCCGCGAGATGCTTTCCACAAAGCTGAACGGCCTTGATCATGACCAGCGGATTCTCGTCGCCGATCTTGTAAAGGCACTCACCTCAAACGGGGATGCAGATCCGGTACACGTGGTGAGACGCTGGGCCGACGAGCTATACTCAGAGGCCGCATAGCGACCTCTTCCTGACCACCACCCCCGAGCCCGAGGCGCGGATGAACGCCCGCGAAGACGAATGGCTGTGGGGGTGGGATCCCACACCGGGGATCGTGTCCGTGTGGGCGGAGCCGGACGGGCGCGCGACCGTCTGGCGACGCATCCCGGAGACCGGCGTGCTGGTGCGGGAGGAGGAGCGGTTCCGGCCCTGGATCCTCCTGGACCGCCTGGACGACCTGCGCCACCTGGGCCCGCGGCTCGCCCCGGAGGGCACGCCCGGCGCCGACGTCTGGTACCGGGAGCTGGAGGGGCCGGGCGAGCTGCGCTTCCGGGTCTCCGCGGAAGATGCGGCGATGCTGGCGGCGACGGTGCTGGAGGGCGCGTCTCGCCGGTTGGGCCGCTCCGTGCCGCACCTGCGCGAGTTGGGCGAATCCGTGCTCGCGCTGCCGCCGGAGGAGCAGTACCTGGTGGCCACGGGACGGACGTACTTCCGCGGCCTGGCCTTCGACGACCTGCACCGGCTGCAGTTCGACCTGGAGACGATGGGGCTGGATGCCTCGCGCGACCGCATCTTCATGGTCGCGGTGCGCCATCCCTCCGGCGCCACGCAGGTGCTGGAGGTGGATCGCCCCGGGGACGAGGGCGAGGCGGACCTGATCCGGCGGCTGGCGGAGGTGGTGCGGGCGGCCGATCCCGACGTCATCGAGAATCACAACCTGCACGGCTTCGACCTCCCCTTCCTGGCCCAGCGCGCCCGCCGCGTGGGCGTGCCGCTGGTGCTGGGGCGGCTGGGCAAAGCGGGGCTGCGCGAGCGGGCGGCCATGCGCGGCACCGCGCACGACGGCGACGGCGGACGGCGCGTGCGCTTCGTGGCGCCCGGACGCGAGCTGATCGACACGCTGGACGCGGTGATCCGCTACGACTTCTCCACACGCGAGCTGCCGGGCCACGGCCTCAAGGCGGTCGCGCGGCACCTGGGGATCGCCGCGCCGGACCGCGAGTACGTGCCGGGGCACCTGATCCACTCGACCTGGCGCCGCGACCCGGAGCGGGTGCGGCGGTACGCGGAGGACGACGTGGAAGAGGTCGCCGCGCTGGCCCGGCTGCTGGGCGGCGCGGCGTTCGCGCTGGCGCGGATGGCGCCGCGGCGGTACGAGCGGCTGGCGGACGCCGGGCCGGCGACGGGCGTCATCGACCCGCTGCTGGTGCGGGCCTATCTGCGCGCCGGGGCCGCCCTCCCCGCGCACCGCGCCGGCGACGGCACGCCCCACAGCGGCGCCGCGCTCCACCTCTTCGCCACCGGCGTGGCGTGGCGGGTGGTGAAGGCGGACGTGGCCAGCCTGTACCCGTCGCTCATGCGCGCCTACCGCATCGGCCCGGCGCGCGATCACCTGGGGGCGCTGCTCGCCGTGATGGACCGGCTGGTGGAGCAGCGGCTGGCGGCCAAGGCGAGCGCCCGGGCGGCGCCCCCCGGCAGCGCGGAGCGCCACACGCACGAGGCGGTGTCGGCGGCGATGAAGCTCATCGTCAACTCCGCGTACGGCTACCTCGCGGCGGGCGGCGGGCTGACGCGCTTCGCGGACGTGCACGCGGCCAACGAGGTGACGCGCCGCGGCCGCGAGACGCTCGGCTTCATGTGCCGCGAGCTGGCCGCGCGCGGGGTGACGCTCCTGGAGGCGGACACGGACGGCGTCTACTTCGCCGTCCCGGAGGGGTGGGACGAGGCGGACGAGCGGCGGGTGGTGGCGGAGGTGGCCGCGCTGCTGCCGCCGCTGGTGCACCTGGAGCTCGAAGGGCGCTACGCGGCCATGCTCTCGCACGAGCCCAAGAACTACGCGCTGCTGGGGTATGACGGCACCCTGCTGCTCAAGGGCGTCGCCTTTCGCTCCAGCCGCGCGGAGCCGTTCGGCGAGGCGTTCCTGCGCCGCGCGCTGGTCCGCCTGTTCGCCGCGGACGTGGGCGGGGTGCGCGAGGTGTATCTGCAGACGCTGGACGCGCTGCGCCGGCGCGAGCTGCCGACGTACGAGGTCTCCTCGCGCGTGCGGCTGACGAAGTCGCCCGCGAAGTACGCGGAAGCGCGAGAGACGCGGCGCGAGCTGCCGTACGAGGCGCTGCTCGCCAGCGGCCGCACCTCGTGGCGCGTGGGGGACCGCGTCCGCGTCTACCGCACGCAGCCCGGCGGCGCCGCCGTGGCCCCCACCGCGGACGACGAGGCGGCCGGGCGCCCGGACCCGCGCGACTACGACGTGGACCACTACGCGCGGGTGCTGCGCGACAACTTCGCCGCGCGCCTGGCCCGCGCCCTCACGCCGGCGGACTTCGCCGCCGTCTTCGCCGACCCCGACCAGCTTTCGCTGTTCGCGCCGCCGACGGACGGCATGCGCCCCGTGCTTACCCGGCTCCCCGGCCTGCTCGGCGTGTAGCCGTGGATCCCGCTCGTGTCGCGAGACTGAGGGGTGCGGCTCCTCCGCCATCCCACAGATCAGACCTTCTCTTCCACATGCTCGCAGGGCAGCGTGGCGAGGAAGTCGCTTACCTCGCGGCGGTTGCGGACGCGCAGGGGGACCAGCCATGCCGATCGCCCGCCCCTGAACCGGATCTCCGTCCGCCAGAGCTTCTTCTCGCCGTCAACCTCGCGGATCTGGTGGACCACCCGCTCCAGGTCGGTCCACGGGAGCCACGTGCGGTCGTTCCGCTCCAGCCCTTCGCTGGAGAAGTACCTGACCGACCGTGCCGTGGCCCGGCGCGTCAGCCACACGACCCCGCCAAAGGTGCCGAGCATCATCGCGCCGATCGCGATGGAGGCGATCCCGCCGCCCGACAGCCCCATGGCCAGGCTCACGAGGCCCAGCGGAAGCATGATGAGCCCGGCTACGGCGGCAGCGGCGTGCTGCGCCTTGCTGGTTTCGACGAACAGGTGATCCATCGTTCTTGCTCCTCGCGTGGAGAGCTGCCGATGGGGAGCACGCCCGGGGATTACTCGTCCCGCAGGGCGCGGCCGGTCATGGCCAGGAAGACGTCGTCCAGGGTGGCGCGGTGGGTGGTGAGGGCGGTCAGCTCGCCGCCCGCCGCGCCGATCATCTCCAGCAGCACGGGGACGGAGAGGTGCGGCTCCTCCACCGTCAGCAGGGTGGATTCCGCGCCGCGCGACACGCGGGTGACGGAGGGGATCTCGCGCAGCCGCTCGTCCGGCGGCGCGGCGGTGGCGGCGAACTCGATGACGTGCGCGCCGCCCAGCGTGCGGATGAGCTCCGCCGGCGTGCCCAGCGCGATCATCTCGCCCTGGTCCAGGATGGCGATGCGGTCGGAGAGCTTCTCCGCCTCGTCCATGAAGTGGGTGGTGAGCAGGATGGTGCCGCCCCGCGCGCGGAACGCCTCGCACACGCCCCACAGCTGCCGGCGCGACTGCGGGTCCAGCCCCGTCGTCGGCTCGTCCAGGAACAGGATGTCCGGCGACCCCGCCAGCGCGCACGCCACCGAAAGCCGCTGCCGCTGCCCGCCGGACAGGTGCCGCACCTGCGTCCCCGCCTTCTCCGTCAGCTGCACGAAGTCGATCAGCTCCTCGGGTGTGGGCCCTTCGCGATAGAAGGCGCGGAACATCCGCACGATCTCGCCCGCCGTCAGCCGGTCGGGGAACTCGCTTTCCTGCAGCTGCACGCCCAGCCGCTCGCGGATGGCGGCCGCATCCCGCTCCCACCGCATCCCCAGGACCTCCACCTCGCCGCCGTCGGGCGACTGCAATCCTTCCAGGATCTCGATCGTCGTGGTCTTGCCCGCGCCGTTGGGCCCCAGCAGCCCGAAGCACTCGCCGCGGCGCACCTCCAGGTCCAGCGAGCGCACCGCCACCGTCGCGCCGAAGCGCTTGTGCAGGCCGCGGCAGCGGATGGCGGGTGCGCTGGTTCCGGTGTCGGGCATGCGGCGCGGACGTGGGGATGCGGGTGATCGGGCAGCTTCATCTGCGCACGCGCGGCGCCGCTGTCAAGCCGGCCGAGCGACGGAGCCGCCGGAGCCACCATCCGTTTCTTCGGCATTTGTTTGGTACGCTTCCTGCTGTCACCGGTGTGCAACTGATTGGCACCCAATCACTTGAACCGCGTAGCAGGAGCTGGGACGATGACGGACCGCAAGACGCAGGAGCGGGCGGAGGAGAGCAACATGATCAAGAACCCGGAGAACTGGGTCACGGGCGACGAGCCGATGACGGGCGCCCAGCGCTCCTACCTGCACACGCTGGCCGAGGAGGCGCACGTGGAGGTGGACGACGACCTCACCAAGGCCGAGGCGTCCAGGAAGATCGACGAGCTGCGCGAGGAGACCGGCCGCGGCTTGGATCGCAACTGAAGCTGCCTGGCCTCACACGGGGTCAACGGAGTCAACGGAGTAATTCCCCTGTTGCCTCCGTTGACTCCGTGTGAGGCTTGTCTTTGTTGTTTCAGTCGTTGCGATCGATCGCGCGCGCGGCGGCGAGGCCCAGGGCGCGCACCGCATCTCCAAGGACGGCGAAGCGGGGGTCGGGCGCCAGGCCGGCCCTGTGGCGGGCGTAGATCTGCTGCGCGATGCCGGCCACCTTCACCAGGCCGTACACGTACAGCAGCGTGGCGTCCGGCACGGCGCGCCCGCTGCGCGCCTCGTACCGCGCCACCACCTCGTCGCGGCGCAGGCAGCCGGGGTGCAGCGAGGGCGTGGGCGGGCTCAGGCGCTGCAGCTCGTCGGGGTCGTCCGGCTGCACCCAGTAGCCCAGCGTGGTGCCCAGGTCCAGCAGCGGGTCGCCCACCGTCGCCATCTCCCAGTCCAGCACGGCCAAGATGCGCGACAGGTCCGCCGGGTCCAGCACCAGGTTGTCGAACTTGAAGTCGTTGTGCACCAGCGACGGCCCGTGGTCCGGCACCCCGGCCGCAATCCGATCCCCCAGCCACGCCATCGCCTGCTCCAGGGCCGGGTGGTCGTCCGTGCGGGCGGCGTGGTAGCGCCTGATCCACCCGCCGATCTGCCGCGCGGCGTACCCCGGCCCGCGGTCCAGGTCCGCCAGCCCCGCCGCCACGTGGTCCACCCGGTGGATGTCGGCCAGCGCGTCCACCAGCGTCTCGCTCAACCCCCGCGCGTCGGCGCGGGAGAGCGCCGCCAGCTCGTCCGGGCGCCCGCGGAGGATGACGCCGCGCACCCGCTCCATCACGTAGAACGGCGCGCCCGGCACTTCCGGATCGCCACAGAACGCCAGCGGCCGCGGCACCCGCCCGTACACCGGGTGCAGGCCGCGCAGGATGCGGTACTCGCGCTCCACGTCGTGCGCCACGCCCCCGGGCGCGCCGCGCGGCGGGCGGCGCAGCACCAGCTCCGGCGCGTCCGCCCCCTCGCCGCCGCGCAGCAGGTAGGTGAGGTTGCTGTACCCGCCGCCGAACTGCTCCACCGCCAGCGGCCCCGTGGACGCGGCGGTGAACCGCGGCACCGCCGCCGCCAGGAACCGCTCCAGCGCCGCCGTGTCCAGCTCCTGCCCCTGGCGCACGGGTCGCGCGCGGTCCGGCTGCAGCGTGGCGTTCATCGGGGTGCGGATTTCGATCAGGGGAGGTCGGGAGATGCGGCTGTTGATGCCGATCGCGGATCCGACCGCCAAGCGGCTTCGGCGCCACCGCCGTTCAGCGACTGAAGCCGCCGCAACGACGATGCGCTGTCCGCCTTCGCGGACAAAGACCGAACGGCCGGCGAACCGCCGGGAGCGGACTACCGACGCAGAAACAGAGCGGATCACTCGCCTTTCCCGCGCGGCATGCCGTAGCGCTGCAGGATGCGCTTGCCCAGCGCGGACTTGTGCACCTCGTCGGGGCCGTCGTAGATGCGGGCGGCTCGTTCGTGGCGGTACCACCAGGCCAGCGGCGTCTCGTCCGTCATCCCCAGCGCGCCGTGCACCTGGATGGCGCGGTCCAGCACGCGCCCCAGCACGCCGGCCACGTGGAACTTGATCGCGGAGACGGCGTCGCGCGCGGCGTGCTGCCCGTGCCGGTCGATCTGCGCCGCCGCGTCCAGCACCAGCAGCCGCGCCGCGTCGATCTCCGCGCGGCTCTCCGCCACCCAGAACTGCACCGCCTGCTGCCGCCCCAGCGGCTCGCCGGGCGCCAGCTCCCGCTCCGCCGCCCGCGCGCACATCAGGTCGAACGCGCGCTCGCAGATGCCGATCCAGCGCATGCAGTGGTGGATGCGCCCCGGCCCCAGCCGCTCCTGCGCCAGCGCGAACCCGGCGCCCTCCGCGCCCAGCCGGTCCTCCGCCGGCACGCGCACGCCGCGGAAGCGCACCTCCGCGTGGCTGGCCCAGCCGCCGCCCGCCTCGCCCATCACCGGCAGGTTGCGCACGATCTCCACGCCGGGCGCGTCCATCGGCACCAGGAGCATGCTGGCGCGCTCGTGCGGCCGCGGCGCGTCCGCGTTCGTCACCGCCATGACGATGGCGAACGCCGCCCCGTCCGCGGAGCTGGTGAACCACTTGTGGCCGTCGAGGACGTAGCCGTCCCCGCCCCGCGCGGCGGTCGTCGACAGAACGACCGGGTTCGACCCCGCGTGCTCCGGCTCCGTCATCCCGAAGCAGCTGCGCACCTGGCCGGCGGCCAGCGGGCGCAGCCAGCGCTCCTGCTGCTGGGCCGTGCCGTGCGCGTGCAGGAGCTCCATGTTCCCGATGTCCGGGGCCTGCACGCCGAACGCGTAGTGCCCCGCGATCCACCGCCCCAGCTCCTCGCTCACCCGGGCGAACTCGAGGAGCGTAAGCCCCATCCCGCCCCACTCGCGCGGCACCGCCGGCGCCCACAGCCCCGCCGCCCGCACCTCGCGGCGGAGCGCGTCCAGCTCCGGCTCCACCGCCTTCCACCCCGCCAGCAGCATCCGCCGCTCTACCCCCGGCATCCGCTCCGCCAGGAACGCGCGCAAGCGGCCGGCGGCATCCTCCGATGGAAGGCTGGAGGAGGACGGGGGTGCAGCTGTGGGTACGGAGGTGGACATCGGGAGGTGTGTGAGGGCTGCATTCGGATGAGTCCAGGGTACGTCAGCGACGCTGCCGGCGCCAGTAGCCTGCCGGGGCGCCCGGTGGCGAATGAGAAAGCTCCGAACCGCAGCCGTGGCCGGGGCAAGGTATGGGTGGAGGTTCAAGGCCGCGGGATGCGCCTCATACCTGCTGTGTCGCCACCACCTCCGCCGGGGTGCGGCCGCCGACGCGGGGATGCGGGGTGTTCTCCCACTGGCGCTGGCGGGCGATGAGCGCCTCCTCCAGCTCTCCGTAATCCGTCATTCCGCCGCGTACCAACTCGTCGTACCACAGCAGCCACCGGCGCTGCAGCTCTTCGCGCAGCTGGGCCACCTCCATCTTCATCAGGTCCGGCCATCCGCCCGGCACCCCCGGAAGGTCGGAACTGCAGATCATGGCACGGACATCGAGATAGTCGTAGATGTCGTACGACAGCAGGCGCAGCGTTTCCTCCAGGCCCTCGCCGAGCTCCCGTCCGCGCGCTGCGACGCGATCCAGCTCGTCCAACACGCCCGCAGCGAACGGGTAGCGAATCCCCTCGCGCTCCTCCAGCCATCGGACGATCCGCCGCATCGAGCGGGGCAGCGCGTGTACCACCTCGGGCGCGGGGTCCGTCTTGCGCAGGTAGAGGTCGTACAGGAACAGGCGCAGGTCGAACTCCGTCGCCGCGCCGGCGGCACCCACGCCCGCCAGGAACCAGCGCCAGGCATCCGCGTTCGCCAGGTCCGCCTCCATCTCCTCCCCGGGCACGCCCTGCTCCCGCAGCCACGCGGCGAAGCGGTCCATGCGCGCCTGCTCGGCCGCCATCCGCTCCGCACGCTGCTCATCCGTATCCCACAGGTGGGAACAAACCGGGTCCGCGCGGGGACCTTCCGCGCGGATCGGCGTCGCCTCGTCCGGAACGTGGAACCAGTCCAACCGGCTCTCCTCCTCCGCCTCCGGGTCCCACGGGGTCACGCGCATCCCCGTTTCGGCCAGCGGGTCTCCCCCGCGGGCGAATGCCGTAACGGCCCGCAGCGCCCGCGTGGCCAGCCGCACCTCGTACGCCCGGATGCGGCGGCCGGGAAGGCCCATCCCGAACAGCCGCGGGTACGCCCCGGGGCCTGCGACGGGCCAGCCCGCGGCGGCGATCTCGCGCTGCATGGCACGTGTCAGCACCCTGCGGTGGTCGAAGTCCACCGTGATCGCGTACCCGATGCTCTCACCGAGCAGGGCCGCGGGATCGTCGCTCCCGAAGACGTTCACCAGGTCCTCAGGCTGGGAGTGCAGCATCAGCCCGAAGCTCTCGCCCAGACCACCCATGACGCTGGCGGCCCACTGCTGCCGCGTGGGCAGGTCCATCGACGACGCGGCTTGCAGCTCGTCGCCCTCAAGGTTGACGTCCAGCAGGAACGGCCCGGCCGATACCTCCGACGACCAGGGCGCGGCGGTGTAGAAGTCCGCTGCCGCCTGGTGGAAGTCGGCCAGCTCGTCCGGCGAGGCCTCCGTCTCGCGCCAGGTGAGCGCGATGACCATCTGCCCTCCGGCGGGGGTGGGATCCATGTTCGCCAGCACGGCGCTCATCGCCTCGTACAGGTCGTCCGGCTGGTCGTGCTCCACGGTGATGCCGCGCCCCGCCAGCCCATGGGCCACCGGCTCCACCAGCTCGTGGTCCGGCACGGCGAGCCGTTCGGGGAGCACGCCCAGCGCCCGCCCCACCGCGTTGACGGCGGCGACCATGTCGCGGGCCCGCTCGGCGGCGCCGGCGGGACGATGGGAAATCACCTCCGCGTGGGCCACCCACTCCCCCGCGGTCACCATCACCAGCGACAGGGCCGCTTCGGGATCTTCGTGAACCCGTCCGGGAGCCGGCGCAATGTCCACGGCCCACTCCTTCTCCTGGCGAGCCAGCGCCAGCCACTCCGCCTCCGCCTGGTCGAACGCCTCTTCGCCGATGAGGGCCCGCGCCCGGGCGCGGGCCTCGTCGCGCGGCTTGCAGCACGCCTTGTACTTCCTTCCCGAGCCGCAGTGGCAGGGATCGTTGCGGGAAATCTTCATTGTGTACACGGTGGCGGATTGGGTGGCGATGAAAAAGCGAGCGGGGGAAGGCTGATTGCCTTCCCCCGCTCGTCCGGGTCCGGTGAGACAGGTCTGGATCGCATCCGCGTCAGCTCAGCAGGCGCAGGGGCATCACCAGGCACAGGTAGTCGGGCGTGTCCTCGTTGCCGATGGGCATCATGGTGGCCGCGCGCTCGGGCGCCTTGAAGCTCATCTTCACCTCGTCCGTGGGCATGTAGCGCAGCAGCTCCAGCAGGTACTGCGCGTTGAAGCCGATCTCCAGCGGCTCGCCCTCGAACTCCACCGGCAGCTCCTCGGTGGCCGTGCCCACGTCCGGCGTCTCCACCGCGAAGCGCAGCATGGGCCCGCCCAGCGACAGGCGAATGCGGTGCGTCTGGTCGCTGGCCACGATGGCCATGCGCCGCACCGCCGCCTGCAGCGCGCCCTTGTCGGCCACCATGTGCTTGTCGTTGTCGCGCGGGATGACCTGCTCGTAGTTGGGGTACGGCCCCTCGATCAGCCGCGTGAAGATCTGCACGTCGGTGCCGCGGAAGCCGATGTGGTTCTCCGAGCGCCCCACCTCTACCGTCTCGTCCGCGCGGAACAGGCGCTGCACCTGCGCCAGCGCCCGGGGGTGCACGATGAAGTCGCCCACCGGGGTGCCGTCGCCGGCGGTCTCCACCGGGAGCGTCATCTTGGCCAGGCGGTGGCCGTTGGTGGCCACCATCCGCATCTCGCCCTCGCCCAGCTGCCAGAGCACGCCGTTCAGGATCGGCCGCGTCTCTTCGGTCGAGGCGGCGAACGAGACGTGGCGGATGAGCCGCTCCAGGTCCGCGCCGGTCACCCGCCAGCTCTCCGCGAAGTCCACCCTGGGGAACGCCGGGAACTCGTCCCGGGGCAGGCCGTTCAGCCGGTAGCGGGTGCGCGCGCTGGAGATCTGGATGGCGTCGCCCTGCGTGCTGAACTCCACCGCGCCGGGGAGCTCGCGCGCGATCTCCTGCAGCTTCTTGGCGGGCGCGGTGATGGCCCCCGGCTCGGCGACGTCCGCGGCCACGCGCACCGAGACGGCCGTGTCCAGGTCCGTCCCGCTCATCCGCACCGCGCCCTCCTCGGCCTCGATGAGGATGTTGGAGAGCACGGGGAGCGTGGTGCGCGAGGGAATGCTTCCCGCCACCGCCCCCAGCCCCTGCTGCAGGTTCTCACGCGTGATCGTAAATCGCATACGGTTCTGTTCCGCGAATCGCCTGGAGGTGACCTGGTTCTCCACGGGGAACGGTACTTCCCCTGAGAGAGATATACAAATCAGTAATAACAATAGAGGGTGTGGGAACGTGGACAGCTCTCCCCTGCACCACCCTCATCCACTTGTGCCGCAACCACCTGCACCCACCGCACCCGCTGGGGAAAAGCCTCGTGGAAAACCCGGGTTCTCCCCAGCCCGTCCACGTATCCACACCGCCGGCGCGCTCTCCACAACTTCTCCCCAGACTCTCCACACCGGTTGTCCACGCCGTTGCCGCACGCATGTACGGGCTTCGTGCAACCGTGTCAAGCGCTGTTCCCTTCGTTCCCTTCTGGGGGACGCGCGCGACCCTCTTCCCCGGCGCTTGAAAACCGCTGTCACGACGTGCGATGCGCCCGGCTTCCGTCCGGCGGTAGATGCCGATCGCGATTCTGATCCGCCAACGTGCCGTCTGCCCGCAGGAGCGAATGTATTCGCCGCTACAACTTCACGAAGTCCGCCTGCGCGGACTGGCGCGGGCGGGCTCCGTCCGGCGTGGCGAGGTTCATCCGTCGGCAGGCGCCCCCCTCTCCCCGCAGACTGCGTGGGGGAGGGGAGAACCCCTGTCCACCACGCGAGCCCGGCCTTCCGAAGGAGGCGCCGCGCAGAACCTGCGCTTCCTCCACACCCGGGCGCGGGCCGAGGAATCTACTCGCCCGACCTGGTGGTCTGTCGAAGCGTCATGAGCTCGCCCTTACCGTCCGCGCAGGCAGACTTTGCGACGTTCCAGCAGCGAATTCATTCGGCCCTGCAGGCGGGCGGCACGTTACCCGGTTCGAATCACGACCGGTATCATTCGCTCCCCCTGGGCGGCTCGCGCCGACGTCGGCGATCCCGCCCTCACGCCCGCATGGAATCACGCAGCTCGCCCACGCGGCGGCGGAACTCGGGGTCGGCGGCCATGTCCTCCTCCACCTTGGCGATGGAGTGGATCACCGTGCTGTGGTCGCGCCCGCCGAACAGCCTGCCGATCTCCACCAGCGCCAGGTCGAACATCTCCTTGATCAGGTACATGGCCACCTGGCGCGGGATCGTGAGGTCCTTCGTCCGCTTCTTGGACTGCAGCGCGTCGGGCGTGGTGCCCCACGCCTCCGCCACCCGGTCGCGCACCCGCTGCGGCGTCAGCCCTCCCCCCGCGCCGCCCGGATCGCCCGCCACGCCCCCGCCCAGCGCCTCGCGCGCCAGGTTGATGTCGATGGGGCGGCGCGTGAGCGACGAGTAGGCCAGCAGCTTGATCATCGCCCCCTCGATCTCGCGCACCGACGAGGTGCGGTTGCGGGCGATGAAGGTGAGCACCTCGTCCGCGTCGTGGATGTCCAGCCGGTCCTCTTCCACCTTGCGGCGCAGGATGGCCACGCGCGTCTCGAAGTCCGGGGGCTTGATGTCGGCCACCATCCCCCACTCGAAGCGGCTCACCAGCCGGTCCTCCAGTCCCGTGGCGCTGGGCGGCCGGTCGCTGGTGAGCACAATCTGCCGCTGGCTGTCGTGCAGGGCGTTGAAGGTGTGGAAGAACTCCTCCTGCGTGCGCTCCTTCCCTTCCAGGAACTGGATGTCGTCCACCAGCAGCAGGTCCGCCTGCCGGTACTGGCGGCGGAACTCCGCCATGGAGCCGTCCTGGATGGCGCTCACCAGCTCGTTGGTGAAGCGCTCGCTGGAGAGGTACATCACCCTCTTGCCGGGATCCCGCTCCAGCATGGCGTGCCCGATGGCGTGCATCAGGTGCGTCTTGCCCAGCCCCACGCCGCCGTAGATGAAGAGCGGGTTGTACAGCCGCGCCGGCGCCTCGGCCACGCCGTGCGCCGCGGCGTTCGCGAGCTGGTTGTTGTTGCCCACCACGAAGCGCTCGAAGGTGTAGCGCGGGTTCAGGGGGGGCAGCGGGCGGGCGTTCTCCCCGGCGCCGGCGTGCACGGCGGGCGCCGTGTCCAGGCGCGGCGCGGGAGCGGGTGGGGGGGCCAGGTCGATGGGCGGCACGGACGCGGTCTTTCCGTTTCCCTGAAACTGGACGGACAACGTGAAGCGCCGGCCGAACAGGTGCTCGCCGATGCTGGTGAGCAGGCTGGCGTACTTGTCCTCCACCCAGTCTACGGCGAACGGGTTGGGAGTGGAGACGACGAGCAGGTCGTTGGATACGGCTACCGCCTGCGTGGGAGCCAGCCAGGTGCGGAACGCCTGCTCGGGTAGCGCGGTCCTGGCACTCTCCAGGATGCGCGACCAGATTTCCGCGGCGGTGAGCTCCATCAACACTTCGGGCAGCAAGACGGCAAGAGGCTTGTTTTCGGCACCCGCCAACGTAGAAACGGGATGTGGAAAAGTCAAGAAAGCCCGTAAGTGCATGCATTTAGCCGCGTTGCTCACCCCCTTGCGCAACGCCCGGACAGTGCTCACGGGAAACGTGTCTGCGGATGTGGCAGAGGTCCGAAGCTGACCCGAACACCTCTTCCGTGTACGATCCCGGGATTGTCCAACCCTGCCCCTTCCTGCTCCGGGAAGCGGGAGCAGAAAAGGGGTTGACGCCGGCGCGCTGGACGGTAGATAGACGTGCGTCCCCAGACCCCCGCGCACCGGAGCCGACCATGAAGAAGACGATCCTTCCCCTGCTGCTGCTGGCCGCCCTGGCCGCGGCCGCGTTCCGTCCCGCCCGTCCCCAGGAGCCGGCGATGACCGCCCGCAAGCTGACCCCCGTGCTGATCGTCGACCGCGTGGAGCCCGCCGCCGCCTGGTGGCGCGACCGGCTGGGCTTCGAACAGACCATGGAGGTGCCGCACGGCGACGGGTTGGGATTCGTGGGGCTGCGGCAGGGCGACGTGGAGATCATGTACCAGTCCCGCGCCAGCGTCGCCGACGACCTGCCGTCGCTGGCGCAGGGGGAGTACCGCACGGTGCTGTTCATCGAGGTGGCGGACCTGGACGCGGTGGAGCGCGCCATGGCCGGCGCGGAGATCGTCAACCCGCGGCGGACCACGTTCTACGGGATGCACGAGCTGGCCGTGCGCGAGCCCGGCGGCAACGTCGTGGTCTTCGCCCAGCCGGCGGAAGGCGCGGAGCAGTAGGCGGAATCGGAGCGGGCTGGATGACGCACCCGTGGGCCGCCGAGCACGAGGTCACGGCGGAGCTGGCGCTGGAGCTGGTCCGGGAGCAGTTCCCGGAGCTGGGAGCGCGCCGCGTGGAGCCGTTCGGCAGCGGCTGGGACAACACGGCGTTCCTGGTCGACGGGCACGCCCTCTTCCGCTTTCCGCGCAAGGAGAGCACGGTGGAGCTGCTGGAGCGGGAGACGCGCGTGCTCCCCCGCATCGCTCCGCGACTGCCGCTGGCCATCCCCGTTCCGCGCTGGATCGGCCGGCCGACGGAGCGGTTCCCGTGGACCTTCGCCGGCTACCCGCGGCTCGCCGGCGTCACCGCCTGCGCGGCGCACCTGTCGGAGGGGGAGCGGAGGGCGGCCGCGGCGCCGCTGGGCGAGTTCCTGGCCGCGCTGCACGCCACTCCCGCGGTGGGGCTGGGGCTGCCGGGGGACGAGATTCGCCGCACCGACTTCCGGATGCGGATGCCGAAGCTGCTGGAGCGGATGGAGGAGGTGCGCCCGCTGATCGGCGATCCGGCGCCGTGGCTTTCCCTGTTCGACGGAGAGCTCCCCGGCCCGCCGGCGCGCGAGTCGGTTGTCCACGGCGACCTGTACGTCCGCCACCTGCTGGTGGACGGTGCGCGCCGCGTCTGCGGGGTGATCGACTGGGGCGACCTGCACGCCGGCGATCCCGCGGTGGACCTGACCATCCTGTGGGCCTTCCTGCCGCGCCCGGCCCGGGCCGCCTTCGCCGCCGCCTACGGGCCCATCGACGAGCGGACGCGGCGGATGGCGCGCCTGCGGGCCGCGTACCACTCGGTGAACATGACCTGGTTCGCGCACTCCATCGGCGACGGGGCCCTGCTCCGCGAGTCGCTCCTCTCCCTGCGCCACGTCCTGGAGGAGTGACGCCGGTTGTCTGACCCGCAGTACTCAGCGCGGCATCATCAAAAAGCTCCGGACATGCTCGTGAAACGGGGCCGCGCCTGCTGCGTGGATGCTGGCGAAGCGGTCGTTCGGTTCAATGGTGGCTCGTAAAGCAGGGCTGAACCACCCGATCATTTCCAGCGCGAGCTGATGCTGCTGCGCCAGATCATTCCAGTGCCAGATAGGCTCGTGGTGAAACACCCGGTTGCGGAGGTGCCTGATCCTGTTCAGCAGCGGCGAAAGGGCTTTTCGTGAGCGCATTGAACGAGGACAGCCCGCGTCCAGAAGGCGCGCCGAAAACAGCCGTGGCCATAGAATCCGGCTCTGCTCGTAGCGAACGTCGAACAGCGCGGTCCAGAATCCGAAGCTCAGCTCCGCTACCAGCCTGCCGGGCTCCAGTGGTTTCCTGCGATCGAGCAGCCGCCGTTTCGCCAGATCCACTGCAGTGCGCTCGTCGATAAGAATGACTGGCGGATCCGCGTCGAGCCAGCAGTGCACGTCGCGGGTGGCGAGGCCGGGAAAGAGAGCTCTTCCGGCATCGAACAACGCGTTCCGCAGCGCGACCTCAAGCCCGTGGAGACTGGGGTACAGCGACTCACAGAGGGCGAGATTCCAGAAATAGTTCGCAAGCTTCTCGTCGTCTGACCGTCCGATCCCATACGCATCCAGGCGCTCGCTCGAGAGCGCCTTTCGGATCGCGCGTAAGCAGGCCTCTTGACCGTCCTGTGTCACCGCGGTATCTTTCGAGCACTGTCCCCGGGCTATTCCTCTCCCGGCCTTCGCGCCGGTGATGAACCCGGGGTCTTTTTTTGCGGAGAAGGAAAGTAAACAGAGCAAACAGTGGCGGCAAGTAGCTGCCCTGTCGTGGTAGCGGGATCAGCCTGTTGGGTAGCGGTCCTGAAGGAGATGCGGGACCGGCCAGATTCTCGTGTGTCCCGCGAGCTGCGTCCCGCGAGCGGTTGACGAAAGGCGCCTGCTGGGCTAAATTCACGGTCTTTGCCGCGAGCCGCAGGGCCGCCCAACGCAGACGCGCAGCACCCCGAGGGGGTTGACCGATGAAGCCGAGTTATCGTCCGCGCAACCGCAAGCGGATCAACAAGCATGGGTTCCGCGCCCGCATGGCCACCAAGGGCGGCCGCGCGGTGCTGAACAACCGCCGCCGCAAGGGCCGGCACAAGATCGCCGTCTCGGTTCCCAGCAAGTACTGACCGGCGGCCCCGGGCGCCCGCCGTGGAGCCGGAGGGCGAAGGCGCGCGGGAAGGGTTCGGCCTGCCCAGGCGGGCCCGGATCACCGCGTCGGACGAGATCCGGACGCTGTTCAGACGGGGGAAGAGGAGCAAGACGCGCCACCTGGACGCGTTCGTCTCCCCTTCCCCCGCTGGCGTTCCCCGCCTGGGGGTGGTGGTGCCCAAGCACAAGCGCACCATCGTGCAGCGCAACCGCCTCAAGCGCCGCCTGCGCGAGCTGGGGCGCACGGTGCTGCTGCCGGCGCTCGGAAACCGCGGAGCCGTGCTGGACGTACTGCTCCGCGCCCGGCCCGAAGCGTACACCGCCCCGTTCGCCGCCCTGCGCGACGACGTGGCCGCACTGACGGAGGAGCTGTGCTCGCGCGCGCGATGATCGCGGCCATCCGCTTCTACCGGAAGGGGATCTCGCCGCTCAAGCCGCCGGTGTGCCGCTTTCATCCCACCTGCTCGGCGTACGGGCTGGAGGCGATCGAAAAGTACGGCGCGGCGCGCGGCGGCTGGCTGCTGGTCAAGCGGCTGGCGCGCTGCCAGCCGTTCTGCAAGGGCGGCTTCGACCCCGTTCCCTGACCCCCCGCGGGCCGGGCGCGGGGACTGACTTTTCTACGGCATTCCTGCCATACAGCGGCTGATGGATCAGAACAAACGGCTCCTGCTGTTCCTCGTGATCTCGGCGGTGGTGCTCTTCGGGTGGAACCTGCTCTTCCCGCCCCCGCAGCCCCAGATCCGCCCCGCCGGCGCGGACTCCGCGAAGGCGGCGGCCGCCACCCCGGCGGCCCCGTCCGCCGCGCCGCGCGCGCCCATCGCCGTGCCCGCGGGCACCGCGCCCGAGCAGCTGGTGACGGTGCGCTCGCCGCTGTACGAGTACCGCTTCAGCACCCGCGGCGCGGCGCTCAACGCGGCCACCCTGCTGCGCTACGAGAGCTACGTGCGGAAGGACGCCAGCGTACAGCTGGTGCCCCGCAGCGCGCGCCACGTGCTGGCGCAGCGGGTGGTGGTGGGGCGCGACACCATCGACTTCCGCAACGTCACCTTCACCCCCAGCGCCACCCGCATCGACCTGCGCGAGGGCGACTCGCCCCGGCAGCTGCGCTTCGTCTCGTCCAACCCGGGCCCCGTGCGCGCGGAGGTGACCTACACCTTCCGCCCCGACGGCTACCTGGTGGACGTGCAGGGGCGCTTCACCGGCCTGCCGCGCGGTGCGCAGCTGGTGACGGAGCTGGGCACCGGCCTGGCCCCGCACGACGATCCCGACCACCACAGCGCCACGGAGCTCTCCTTCGTGGGGTGGGACCGGCAGAAGATCCGGCGCACCGCCATCCGCAAGGTGCAGTGGCCGGACACTCTCGCCGGGCCGCTGGTGTGGGGCGGCATCAAGGACCGCTACTTCCTGATCGCCCTCATCAACCCCGGAAGCGCCCGCTTCACCCGGCTGGAGATGGAGCCCGCGCGCGACGTCCGGTACACGGCCGGACGCGAAAGCCTGGTCTCGCCGCGCGCGCGCGGACGGATGGTGCAGCCGCTGGGGGCGGACGGCTCGTTCCACGTGCAGGCGTACCTGGGCCCGCAGGAGCACAACCGCCTGGCGGGCGTGGGGCACGAGCTGGAGGAGGTGAACCCGTACGGGTACCGCTGGCTGCGTCCCGTCGTCCGTCCCATCGCCGCGGTGGTGCTGTGGGCGCTCAAGGGGATGCACGACCTGGGGCTCACCTACGGCTGGGTGCTCATCCTCTTCGGCATCATCGTGCGCCTGGCCACCTGGCCGCTGAACGCGCGGGCCATGCGCGCGCAGATGAAGAACATGGCCATCCAGCCGCAGCTGCAGGCCCGGATCAAGGAGGTCCAGGCCAAGTACAAGGGCGACCCGCAGCGGATGAACCAGGAGATGATGGCCGTCTACGCGGAGCTGGGCGTGAACCCGCTGTCGATGATGTCGGGGTGCCTGCCCCTGCTCATCCCCATGCCGGTGCTCATCACCCTCTTCTTCGTGTTCCAGGCTGCCATCGAGTTCCGCGGCGCCAGCTTCTGGTGGCTGCCGGACCTGTCGCTGCGGGACCCGCTCAACCTGCTGCCGATCTTCCTGGTGATCTCGATGTTCCTGCTGCAGTACGTCAGCACCAAGCTGAGCGGGATCGAGCAGAACGAGCAGACGCGGATGATGATGTACACCATGCCGCTGGTGATGGGCTTCGTGTTCTTCGTGATGCCGTCGGGGCTGAACCTGTACTACGCGTCCACCAACGTCGCCTCGTTCCCGCAGCAGATCCTGATCGCGCAGGAGCGGCGGCGCGCCACGGAGAAGCAGAAGGCGGAGGATGCGGCGAAGAAGAAGGCGACCGCCCGCGGCCCCAAGCAGATCCCCGGCAACCGCGCCCGGCGCCGCTGATCGCAGCCGAGGTCAATGGATGACGGAGCGCCCGCTCTCCCGCGTGGAGGGCGGGCGCTCCTGCGTGCGGCCAGGGACAGCAACTCAAGTCGCCGCAACAACTACACACTGTCCGCCTTCGCGGACACCCACTGCGCGATTTGTGATCGGGATCCAGCATGTGCGCGACTGCGGGATTTGCGTTCTCGGTTTGACACGCCCGCGCCCTCTGCCACCACCGTCCCGTACTTTCGTATGCGTGCGCCGTTCGCGATGATGCAGGCATGCCGACCCTTGTGACACCTCCGTTCTCACCCGACACCATCGCCGCGGTCGCGACGCCGGCTGGACGCGGCGCGGTGGCGCTGCTGCGCGTCTCGGGGCCGGCGGCGCTCGCCATCCTGCGCCGCGTCTCGCCGGAGCTCGGCGAGGCGCAGCCGCGGGTGCAGCGGCTGGCGATGCTTCGGCATCCCGACAGCGGCGAGCTCCTTGATCGCGGGCTGGTGACGTACTTCGCTGGACCCGGCAGCTACACCGGCGAGGACACGGTGGAGATCGCCACGCACGGCGGCGTGCTCACCCCGCAGCTGGTGCTGGACGCGCTGCTGGCCGCCGGCGCGCGGAACGCCGAGCCGGGCGAGTTCACCCGGCGCGCGTACCTGAACGGCAAGCTGGACCTGCTGCAGGCCGAGGCCGTCGCCGACCTGATCGACGGACGGTCGCGGGCGCTGCACCGCGCGGCCGTGCACCAGATGGAGCGCGGCCTCTCGCGCCGCGTCAGTGAGCTGCGCGACGCGGTGATCGGCACGGAGGCGCTCATCGCGTACTCCATCGACTTTCCCGAGGAGGACGAGCCCCCCGTGCCGCCGGAGCGCATCCAGGCCTCCGCCGTGGACGTCATCGCCCGAATCGAGGCCCTGCTGGCGACGGCGCCGGAGGGCGAGCTGCTGCGCGAGGGCGCGCTCACCGTGCTGGCGGGGCGGCCGAACTCCGGCAAGTCGTCGCTCTTCAACGCGCTGCTGGGGACGGAGCGGGCCATCGTCACGGAAATCCCCGGCACCACCCGCGACGCGCTGGAGGCGCAGGCCTCCATCGACGGCTATCCCTTCCGCCTGGTGGACACCGCCGGCCTGCGTGAGACGGCGGACCGGGTGGAGGGGATCGGGATCGAGGTGGCGCGCCGCTACCTCTCCGCCGCGGAGCTGGTGCTCTTCTGCGTGGAGGCGGGGCGGGAGGTGGACGAGGACGAGCGCGCGTTCATCGGCTCGGTGGATGCGGCGCGGCTCATCGTCCTCCGTACGAAGGCCGACCAGCACCCGGACGATGGCGATCGATCCGTCGCCGGCGTTCCCACCCTCGCCGTCTCCGCGGTTACGGGCGGGGGCATCCCCGACCTGCGCCGCGCGTTGCTGGCAAAGGCGTTCGGCGGGATCCTGGGCGAGCCGGGGGAGGCGCCGCTCGTCACCCGCGAGCGGCACGCGCGCGCTCTCCGCGCCGCGCGCGACGAGGTGGCCGCCTTCCTGTCCGCGATGGACGGCGCGGTGCCGATGGAGTTCGCGGCCACGCACCTCCGCGCGGCCGTCGCCGCGCTGGAGGACCTGGTGGGCGTGGTGAGCGTGGACGACGTGCTGGACCGCGTCTTCGGCACCTTCTGCGTCGGCAAGTAACCACAACAGCACTCACGCAGAGCCGCAGAGCAGCAGAGGGGCAGAGGAGCTCCTCTGCTGCTCTGCCTCTCTGCTTCTCCGTGTGGGTGCCGGTGGGATTTCGCGCAGAAATCGCATTAGCCGCGTTTCGAAGCCGCAGCCAGCCCGGTGGATTCCGCGTCCTGAGATCGCGTGTTTATCGCAAATCTCGAAAGCGGCGTTTGTTCGGTTTGTGTTCGGAAATCAGCGCAGGATCACGAACTCGCCGTCACTGACGCCGGCGGAGGAGAACGGGAGCGGATCGAGGGAGAGGACGCGGGCGCCGGGAGGGCCGCGACGGAGTTCTGCCTGGAAGTCGCGCAGCTGCTCGTCGGTGCCGCGCGCGTGGACGGCGACGGAGCCGTCGGGAAGGTTGCGGACGGTGCCGGAAACACCCAGCCGGGTGGCCAGGGAGCGGGCCCACCATCGAAAGCCCACTCCCTGCACCCGGCCGGTCACCTGCCATCCGGCCTCGGCCACCGCCGTCAGTACTCCTGGTGGCTGGGCGGACGCTGCGTGGACGTGCCGGAGTACGACGAGCCGGTGCCCGCCGTCGAGCCGCCGCCGCCCATCGAGCTGCCGCCGCCCATCGAGCTGCCGCGGTTCGTCCCGCCGGTAGAGCCACCGGTGGAGCCGTACGAGCCGCCGGTCGAGCCGCGGCTGCCGTACTCGGACTCGCTGTCGCCCACCAGGTTCTCCAGCACCGCGTTCAGGAACCCGCTCCCCTGCGAGCCGGCCTGGTTCAGGAATCCGCGGGCGCCCTGGGCGATGCCGGCGCTCAGCCCGGCCATCAGCGCGCTGCGCAGCTCGCGGCGGGCGCGGGCGGCGCGGGTGGGCGGCTCGTCGTCGTCCCAGTCGTCGTTGCCGGCCATCACGAAGCCCAGCGCGAACGCCACGCCCAGCACCGGCAGCGGGTTCTCGCGCAGGCGGTCCAGCAGCCCGCGGCTTTCCAGCGCCGTGTTGGCCCGCTGGCGCACGCCGCTCACCCGCTCGCGCGCCGCCGAGGCCGTTTCGCCCACGCGGGCGCCCAGGCCGCCGGCGAGGTTGCTGGCGCGCTCGCGCACCGTCCCGGCCGCGCCGCGCACCCGGCCGCCCACGCCGCTCCGCCCCTCGCTCCCGGCGAACTGCAGCCCGGAGTACTCGTCACTGCCGCCGCTGTGCAAGCCGGTGTGCACCTCCGCGCTTCCCAGCCCGCGGTCGCCCATGGCGGCGGAGCCGGTGGTGCCCGCGTTCAGCGCGTCGGTGTCGCGGCCCGCCCCGCTCATGCCAGCTCGCGGCGTGCCTGCTTGATCTCGCTCTGCAGCCATTGCTTGTCCTCCTTGAGGGTCTCCAGGGTGCGGGTCGGCGCGACCTCTTCCTGCTTGAGCTTCTTGAGGTTGCTCATGGCGAGCAGGCCGCCCACCAGCAGGAACAGGACGCCGACGATCAGCGCACCCAGCCAGTAGTTGTCCAGCGCGTCGCCCACCGCCACCACCAGGAACGCGATGAGCACGATGACGCCCACCAGCGCCAGCACGCCGCCCACGGCGACCATGGCGGCGTCACGCGCCACGCTCCTGACGTTTGCCTTGAGCTCCGCCTTGGCGAGGGTCATCTCCTGGCGGACGAGCGTGGCGCTGTCCTGCGCCAGTTGCCGGAAAAGGTCGCCCAGCGCGGGCTCGCTGCGCCCGGCCGCGCGGCCGTCGTCGACCGTGCCGGGTGTTACGTGCAGGTCCGCCATCACTCCCTCCCTTAACGCAGAACTTTGCCGGCCACGAACCCGGCGCCCACCGCCAGGAGCAGCATGCTCAGCGGCCGCTGGGCCACCAGGCCGCCCAGGTCGCGCTGCAGCGTGGCCACGTCGTTGTCGCGCAGGAAGCGCGCGACGCTTTCCAGGGTGTCGGCCGCGCTGTGCCCCATGGCGCCGGCGCGGGTGCCCACGCCCTTCTGCGGCACGCGGTCGGCCATCTCGTCCAGCCGCTGCGCCGCCGTCTCCAGCCGCTCGGCGGCCTGCTCCCGCACCTCGTCGGCGCGGTCTTCCAGCTCGCTCAGCGTCTCCTTCAGCTCGCTCATCCCGCCCAGGCGGTTGCCGCCGCCGGTGCCCGTCTCCGTCGTGGTCCCGGTGGTGCCGCCCGTCGCGGTCCCCGTGCCGGTGGAGCCCAGCCCGCCCGTGGTCCCGAGCCCGCCGGTGGAGCCGCCCGTGGAGCCCAACCCGCCCGTCGTCCCGAGCCCGCCGGCGGAGCCGCCCGTGGAGCCCAGCCCGCCCGTGCTGCCACCGCGGCCGGCCGAGGAGCCTCCCAACCCGGTGCTGCCGCCCGTGGAACCGGAAAGGCCGCTGCCGGTGGAGCCCAGCCCGCTCCCGGTGCCGCCAGTGGTCCCGCCACTGCCGGTACCCGTGTTCCGCTCGTCCTGCATCTACCCCTCCCTGTTGCTGGTTCCCGAAGTTGGGAGCACCCCGGGGTGCAACACGTATGCCAGGGGTGGAAGTGCGTGAGTGCGGAGTGCGTGAGTGGCTTACCAGCCGCGGCCGCAGGCTGTAACCTGTAACCTGTCCCCTGTAACCTCGCAGTTCCCCTCCCCCTTAGTGTTCCACGTGGAACACTCCACCCCACCCGATGTACAGGGATGCACCCGGAGACCGGCATTTCTGCGAGCGTGCGCCGTAACTCACGCACTCACGCACTTTCGCACTTTCGCACTTGCATCCCGTGGAGACGCGGTACGAGGTCATCGTGATCGGCGGCGGGCACGCCGGCGTGGAGGCGGCGGCGGCGGCGGCCCGCATCGGCGCGCGCACGCTGCTGGTCACGCCCAACCTGGAGGGGATCGGGCAGATGAGCTGCAACCCCGCCATCGGGGGGGTGGCCAAGGGCACGGTCGTCCGCGAAGTCGATGCCCTGGGCGGGGTGATGGGGATGGCGACGGACCGCGCCCGCATCCAGTTCCGCATGCTCAACCGCTCCAAGGGCCCGGCGGTATGGGCGCCGCGCGCGCAGTGCGATCGCGGCCTGTATCCCCGCGCCGCACGCTCGCTGCTGGAGCGCCACCCCAGCCTTCACTTCTTCCAGGGGATGGTGGGCGCGCTGGTGGTGGGGGGAACGCGCGTCGGCGGGGTGGTGACGGAGTCCGGCTACACCTTCCACGCACCCTCCGTCGTCCTCACGGCGGGGACGTTCCTGCGCGGCCGCATCCACGTCGGCCACTCCCCTGCCCTCCCCGCCGGCCGCGCGGGCGATCCCCCGTCCGTCCGCCTGGCCGAGCAGATGGAGGCGCTGGGGCTGGAGGTCGCGCGCTTCAAGACGGGGACGCCGCCGCGCATCGACGGTCGCTCGGTCGATTTCTCCCGCACGGAGGTGCAGCCGGGCGAGAGCCCGGACTACCGCCTTTCCGTCTGGGAGCGGGCGCCGCTGCTGCCGCAGCTTCCCTGCTGGATCACCTGGACCGGCGAGCCGCTGCGCGACATCGTGCACGGCCACCTGCACGACAGCGCCCTGTACGGCGGCGAGATCTCCGGCCGGGGGCCGCGCTACTGCCCCTCCATCGAGGACAAGATCGTCAAGTTCCCCGACGCGCCGCGGCACCAGGTGTTCCTGGAGCCGGAGGGGCTGGAGACCACCGAGCTGTACGTCAACGGCCTCTCCACCTCGCTCCCCGGCGAGGTGCAGCTGCGGATGCTGCGCAGCGTCCCCGGGCTGGAGAACGTGCGGATGACCAGGGCCGGGTACGCGATCGAGTACGACTACTATCCCCCGCACCAGCTGCGTCCCACCCTGGAGTGCAAGGCCCTGGACGGCCTCTTTCTCGCCGGCCAGGTGAACGGCACCACGGGGTACGAGGAGGCCGCGGGCCAGGGGCTGCTGGCCGGCGCGAACGCCGCCTTCGCCGCTTTGGGCCGCGATCCGCTGGTCCTGGAGCGCGACCAGGCGTTCGTCGGCGTGCTGGTGGACGACCTGGTGACCCGGGGGACGGACGAGCCGTACCGCCTGTTCACCAGCCGGGCGGAGTTCCGGCTCACCCTGCGGCAGGACAACGCGCTTGCCCGGCTCGGGCCGCTGGCCGCGGAGCGCGGGCTGCTGACGGACGACCAGCGGGCCACGCTGGAGCGGCGGATGCGGCTGGCGGAAGAGGTGGACCGCTGGCTGGCGACCACCAACGCCACCCCCGCACAGGCCGATCCCGTGCTGCAGGCGGCCGGCTCGTCCCCGCTGCGCGAGCCGACGCGGCTCTCCGCGCTGGTGAAGCGGCCCGGCGTCTCCGTGCAGGCGCTGGTGGATGCCGTCGGGGGCGCGCCAGAGGCGGAGCCCCACCTGCTGGCCGAGGCGCTGACCACGGCGGAGATGGAGCTGCGCTACGAGGGGTACCTGGCCAAGGAGCGCGAGCGCGCGGAGACGCTGCGCCGGCAGGCGGACTTTCCCCTCCCCCAGGACCTTGCCTATCCCGAGCTGGCGTCGCTGGCGTACGAGGCGCGGCAGAAGCTGGACCGCATTCGCCCGGCCACCCTGGCGCAGGCGGCGCGCATCCCCGGCGTGAGCCCCAGCGACCTGCAGAACCTGGTGATGGAGGTGCGCAAGCGGCACCAGCGGGCGATGGCCGCGGCGGGGGTGGGTGATGGAGTGATGGAGTGATGGAGTGCTGGAGTGCTGGAGTGATGGAGTGCTGGAGTGCTGGAGTGCTGGAGTGCTGGCAGGGGAAACCGGTTTTCCGAAGCTGTCCCGAAAATGCGCGGCTTTCGAGGTTCGCGATTGGCGCGCGATCGTGGGGGAGCGAATCCACCGGGCTGGCCGGCGGGTCAGAACGCGGCTAATGCGATTTACGCGCGAAATCCACCCTCGCCTCCCCTGAGCCTACCCGAACGCCTGCCGAACCGTAGCAGTTTTGATTCCTTGCCGCTATTCTGGCGCAGTCGATGAGCGGGAGTGTTTCACGTGGAACACTGCACACGTTTCCATCCGGGCAGGTTCGGGTCGCCGACTAACGCACTAACGCACTCACGCACTTCTCTCTTCCTTCCTCGCGCGCACGCGCGCGCGTATATTCCCGGGGCAGCCCACCCCAACCACACCCCACGAGGACAAGCGTGTCTCGCATCATCGCCATCGCGAACCAGAAGGGCGGCGTCGGCAAGACCACCACGGCCATCAACCTGGGCGCCTGCCTTGCGGTCGCCGAGAAGAAGACGCTCGTCATCGACATGGACCCGCAGGGCAACGCCACCAGCGGGCTGGGGATCGACAAGGACGAGGTGGAGCGGTCCATCTACGACGTGCTCATCGACGGGATGGCTGCGTCCGACGCCATCATCCCCCAGGTGCACTTTCCCTACCTGGACGTGCTCCCCGCCACGCGCGACCTGGTGGGCGCCGAGGTGGAGCTCGTCAACCGCAAGGGGCGCGAGAACATCCTGCGGGGCGCGCTGAAGGACGTGCGCGACGAGTACGAGTACGTGCTGATCGACTGCCCTCCCTCGCTGGGGCTGCTGACGCTGAACACGCTGGCCGCGGCGGACTCCGTGCTCATCCCCATCCAGTGCGAGTTCTACGCGCTGGAGGGGCTGTCGCAGCTGTTGAACACGGTGACCATCGTCCAGAAGAACCTGAACCCGCGGCTGCAGATCGAGGGCGTGCTGCTGACGATGTTCGACGGGCGGCTGAACCTGTCGCGGCAGGTGGCGGAAGAGGCCAAGGAGTACTTCGGGCCCAAGGTCTACCGCAACTCCATCCCCCGCAACGTGCGCATCGCCGAGGCGCCCAGCTTTGGCAAGCCGATCGTGCTGTACGACGTGATGTCCGTGGGCGCCAAGAGCTACCTGGCGCTCGCCAAGGAGATGATCGCGCGCAAGGGGCACAAGGCGTCCGCCGCGCCGCCCTCCGGGGACGGGGCGGCGCCGATCGCCCGGGCGGGAGGGGAGTAGTCCATGGCCGGCGGAAAGAAGGCCCGCCTGGGCAAGGGGCTCAGCGCGCTGCTGGGCGAGTACACCTCCCAGCCGGGCCCGGCCCCGGGGGAGCCGGTCACCTCGGTCCCCACCGCGCGCATCGCGCCCAACCCGTTTCAGCCGCGCCGGGAGTTCACCCCCGAGCAGCTGGCGGAGCTGGAGGAGTCCATCCGCCAGAACGGCCTGCTGCAGCCGCTGGTGGTGCGCCGCGCGGCGGACGGCGCGGCCGAGGGCGCCGAGTGGGAGCTGGTGGCGGGCGAGCGCCGCTGGCGGGCCGTCCGCCGGCTGGGGTGGAGCGAGGTGCCCGTCGTGGTCCGCGAGCTGGACGATCGGGCCATGCTGGTGCTGGCGATCGTGGAGAACGTGCAGCGCGCGGACCTGTCGCCCCTGGAAGAGGCGACGGCGTACAAGCGGCTGATGGACGACTTCAACTTCACGCAGGCGGAGGTGGCGGAGAGCGTGGGGCGCGAGCGGTCCACCGTGGCCAACCTGCTGCGCCTGCTCTCCCTCCCCGCCTCGGTGCACCGGCTGCTGGACGAGGGCAAGCTGCTGATGGGCCACGCCCGCGCCCTGCTGGGGCTGGAGAACGAGCGCGAGATGGCGGAGCTGGCGCGCGTGGCGGCGGACACGGGGATGACGGTGCGCGCGGTGGAGGAGCGGGTGCGCGACCGCCGCCCCGCCGCGAAGGCGAAGGAAGCCCCCGCCGCCGAGCCCACGGGCCGCGACGCGCACCTGCGCCACCTGGAGATGGAGCTGCAGCGCGCGTTCGGCACGCAGGTGCGCATTCGCGTGCAGGGCGGCAGCGCCGGACGCATCGAGATCCCGTTCCTGAGCGCCGACGACTTCGACCGCGTTCTGGAGCTGCTCCTGGGCTCCGACGCGAAAAGATGAAAGTGCGTCAGTGCGTCATCGCGTGAGTGCGTTAGTCGGTTCTTCCGCGCGACGGACTTCGCTCATGCACTGACCCACTAACGCACTAACGCACTCCGCACTCACGCACTCGATGGCACGCGACGACCGGGAGATGACCTTCATCTGGATCCCCCACGGCCGCGACCCCGGCAGCACCCGCTCGTACGAGGTGAGCTACCGGCGGGTGAAGGCGTGGGGAATCGCCGCCGGCGTGCTGGGGATCGTGCTGCTGCTGATGGCGGGGTCGTGGCTGTGGCTGGCCGGTCAGGCGGCGCGGGTGCCGGGGATGCGGGCGGAGATCCGCCAGCTGCGCCGCGACCGCGAGCGGGTGCACGAGCTGGCGCGGACGGTGGAGCAGCTCTCCGCGGAGTACGCCAAGGTGCGGTCCATGCTGGGCGCGGATTCCCTCGCGCTTCCGGCGGTGGACACGGCGGCGGACGACAGCGTTGCGGCGGACTCTGCCGCCGACGCGGAGGGGGAGAAGGCGGCGCGGTCCCGCTCTTCCCTTCCCCGCGGATGGCCGCTGGCGGCGCGCGGGTTCGTGACGCGCGGGCACCTGGCGCGCATTCGCGGCAGCCACCCCGGCATGGACATCGCGGTTGCGTCCGGATCGCGGATCCTGGCCTCCGGCGGCGGCACGGTGGCGGAGGTGGGCGAGGACAGCGTCTACGGCCGCTTCGTGCGCATCGCGCACCCGGACGGCTACGAGTCGCTGTACGCGCACGCGTCGTCGCTGCTGGTGACGGCGCGGGAGCGGGTGCCCGCGGGGAGCGTGATCGCGCTCAGCGGGAGCACG
>DATAAG010000761.1:0-2350 GCA_036260235.1 Longimicrobium sp. | reverse complement strand
CCGGCGGCACCACCTTCACCGTGCGCTTCAACGAGCAGATCAGCACGCGCACGGCCAGCGTGGGCTCCACGTTCACGACCACGCTGACGCACGCGCTGACGGACGAGCAGGGGCGGACGGTGGTCCCCGCCGGCGCCACCGTGCGCGGCCGGGTGACGCGCGCCGTCGCCTCCGGCGGCGGGCTGGGGCGCGACGCCGCGCTCTCGGTGACGCTCACCTCCATCTCGTACGGCGGCGAGCGCTACCCGATCGACGTGACGATGGTGGACGCGCCCGCCGTGCGCCGGGACATGCGCCAGACCCGGGCGCAGTCGGTGGCCACGGTGGCGAGCGGCGCGGCGCTGGGCGGCATCGCGGGCCGGGTGATCGGCCGCGACCGCCGCAGCACGGCCATCGGCGCGGCGGCCGGCGCCGCGGCGGGCACCGGCGTGGTGGTGGGGACGCACGACATCGACGCCGTGATCCCCGCCGGCTCCACCGCCACCGTCCGCCTGGACGGCCCCGTCCGCGTCCGCCGGGAGCAGTAGGCCGGATTCTCGGCTGCAGCGACGACGCCCCGCCGGGCAGCGTGTCCGGCGGGGCGTCGTGCGTGCGTGCGTGCGTGCGTGAGTGCGTGAGTGCGTGAGTGGGGGCAGCGTCGCGCTTCGCGCGGACCCTCACCGCCGCAAACTGCGCGGGAGAGGGGAGAAACCCCATCCCACGCAACGAACCGCCATTCCGAGGAATCTGCTCTCCCAACCTGGTGGCCTGCCGAAGCACCCCGGAGCCTACCCGAGGGTGTCCGCGAAGGCGGACAGTGTGTAGTCGTTGCGGCGATTTCAATCGCTGTCGGGGCGGCGGTGGATTCGTTGCCCCGATGCGTGTCTCCTCTCGTTGCGTGCGCGGGTGATGTTTCCCGCCGACAGGGTGCCAGCCGATGGCGGAATCTGTGCCCTTGCATTTTCGGGTTTTATTCGGCATCTTCTCCAGGCCTGCGGAGTTCATGGGGCACGCCACGACCGGGGGAGGGAGGATGCCGATGATCGGGGGAGAAGCGGCGGAGCTGGCGGCACTGTCGCGCCGTCACGTCGGGGACGAGGTGCCGGAGGGACGCGATCCCTACGGCCTGGGATGGGTGGTGGACTGGCTCTACGGCGACGCGGTCCTTCCGCCGCTGCCGCTCCCCGCGGCACCCGATCCCGCCCTCCCGCCCTGGGAGCGGAAGCCGGCGCACCCCGCCAGGCCCGCGCCGGCCGGTGCGCGTGCAGGCCGGCCGGGCCGGCGGCGGCGGGTGCGGCAGCTCGCCCTGCTCTGAGCGGCGGCGCTCCACCCTCCCCGCGCTTGCCATGAAGGCTGCTGGTCCGGAGTTTCCATCGCCGCGGCAAGGGACGGAGACTCGCGCGAGGAGAGGCGGGGGAATGGGGCGGAAGACGCTGCTGGTGGGGCTGGCCCACCCGGACGACGAGGTGGGCGCGGCGGGGACGATCCTGGCGCAGAGGGCGCGCGGGGACCGCGTGGTGGTGGTGTGGCTCACCCGCGGCGAGATGACGGAGGCGTTCGGCCCCATCCCCGCGGACCACGTGGCGGCGCGGCGCCAGGAGCACGGCCGGCGCGCGGGCGAGATCCTGGGCGTGGAGACGCGCTTCCTGGACTTTCCCGACTGCGGGCTGCAGGCCGACGCCGAGTCGGCGAAGCGGGTGGCGCGGCTTCTGGCGGAGGTGAAGCCCGACGGCCTGCTCACCTGGGGCGACGCGTGGGGGCGCGGGATGCGCCACCCGGACCACCAGGCGTCCGGCAAGATCTTTCGCGACGCCATCACCCTGGCGCGCATCGCCAAGGTGGTGGAGCCGCTGCAGCCGCACCGCGCCATGGTGCCCGTCTTCACCTACCGCGGCGCGTACTCGCAGCTGCCGGCGGTGGCGGTGGACGTGGAGCCGTACCTCGACACCATTCACGAGCTGGCGCGCTTCTACCGCGAGAGCATCGGGTTCGGCGACCGCGAGTGGATGGAGCGCCGGCTGCGGCACGCCGGCGAGCCGTACGGCCTGCGCTTCGCCGAGGTGTTCGACGCGTGGGAGACGCGCCCCGGCATCGTGCCCCACCTCATCCCCGCCGCGCCGGCGGAGACGGGCGAGACCGTCCACCCCGAGCGCGCGCAGTAGACCCACCCCCGAACGGCGATCTTCCGGGCGGCTGATGCCGCGGCGGCACTGCGGAACGACCCGCAAACTGCGCGGGGCTTCGGGTCGGCGTGTCTGCAGGAGCCGTCCAGGCTCTCTCCCCACGCGGTTCGTGGGGGAGAGGCCGGAGAGGGGGGCGTCGGCGCGCGGAGCTTCGCCCCGAACGCAGGAGAGGCGGCCCGGTTCCCGGG
>DATAAG010000760.1:0-2163 GCA_036260235.1 Longimicrobium sp. | reverse complement strand
CAGCGTGGTGTTGACGAAGAAGGGGCTGGACGCGAAGTCGATCTGCGGGTTGGGCCGCGTGAAGTGCAGCGAGGGCGGGATCTCGCCCGTGCGCAGCGCGAGCGTGGTCTTGATGAGGCCCGCGATCCCCGCCGCCACGTCGAGGTGGCCGATGTTGGTCTTGATCGAGCCGACGGCGCAGAAGCCGGTGCGGTCCGTCCCCGCGCGGAAGGCCTGGGTGAGCGCCTCGATCTCGATGGGGTCGCCCAGCTCCGTTCCGGTGCCGTGCGCCTCCACGTAGGTGATGGTGGCGGGGTCCACGCCCGCGGCGGCGTGCGCGGCACGGATGGCGGCGGCCTGCCCCTCTACCCGCGGCGCGGTGTAGCCGATCTTGGCGGAGCCGTCGTTGTTGATGGCCGACGCCAGGATCACCGCGTGCACGGTGTCGCCGTCCGCCAGCGCGTCTTCCAGCCGCTTGAGCGCCGCCACGGCCACGCCGCTGCCGCCCACGGTCCCCCGCGCCCTGGCGTCGAAGGCCCGGCAGTGTCCGTCCTGCGAACGGATGTTCCCCTGCTGGTAGAGGTAGCCCGTGTGCTGGTGCGCCGTGACCGCCGAGCCCCCGACCAGGGCCATGTCGCAGTCGCCGCCCAGTAGCGCCTGGCAGGCCAGGTGCACCGCCACCAGCGAGGTGCTGCACGCCGTCTGCACCACCACGGCGGGGCCTTCGAGCCCCATCTTGAACGCCGCGCGGCTGGCCAGGAAGTCCTTGTCGTTCCCCATGTGCACGGCCATCTCGCCGGCCGCGGCGGTCACGTCGGGGCGGGAGAGCAGGTTCAGGTAGTAGCTGCTCATGTTGGTGCCCGCGTACACGCCCACGCGGCCGGGGACGCGCGCGGCGTCGTAGCCGGCGTGCTCCAGCGCCTCCCACGCCACCTCCAGGAACAGGCGCTGCTGGGGATCGGTGACCTGCGCCTCGCGCGGGCTAAAGCCGAAGAAGGCGGCGTCGAAGCGGTCCGCCTCCGCCAGCGCGCCCCGCGCGGGGACGTACGCCGGGTCGGTGCGCAGCGACTCCGGCACCCCCGCGGCGGCCAGCTCCTCGTCGGTGAAGCGGCGGATGGACTCCACCCCGGCGCGCAGGTTGGCCCACAGGGCGTCCACGCCGGGCGCGCCGGGAAAGCGCCCCGCCATTCCCACGACGGCGATCTCCAGCCCGGTGGGCTCGTTGGTCTGGCTCATCTATCGTTCAGCAGGTTGTTGTCGCCAAAAGAAGGGAACAGGGAACAGGGAATAGCCTGCTCACCCGGTCACCCGGTCACCCAGCTGCACCAGCCCGCGCCCGCGCCCGCAGCCGCAGGCGCCCGTCCCGCACCCGCGCGTCGTCCGCCGGGGCGGCGGCCGGCTCCGGCGCGGGGGCGTCCAGCGCCGCGGCCAGGGCGCTCACCGTCAGGTAACGGAACAGGTGGGTGATGGGCACCGGCTGGCCGAACGCCTCGCGCAGGCGCGCCTGCACCCGCACCAGCAGCAGCGAGTGGCCGCCCAGGTCGAAGAACCGGTCGTGCGCGCCCACGCTCTCCACCCCCAGCACCTCGGCCCACGCCGCGGCTACCTTGCGCTCCGCCCCGGTGCGTGGCGCCACGTACACGCGCGTGGCGTACGAACTCCCCTCCGGCGCCGGCAGCGCCCGCCGATCCACCTTCCCGTTCGGCGTGAGCGGCAGCGCCTCCAGCCGCACGTACGCCGCCGGCATCATGTGCTCGGGGAGCCGCTGGGAGAGATGCGCCCACAGCGCGCCGATCTCGACCTCGCCCAGGTAGTAGGCCACCAGCCGCCAGTCGCCCGGCGCGTCTTCGCGCGCGACGACCACCGCCTCCCGGACGCCCTCGTGCTCGTTCAGCCGCGCCTCGATCTCGCCGGGCTCGATGCGGAAGCCCCGCACCTTCACCTGGTGATCCACCCGGCCGATGAAGTCGAGCCTCCCGTCGGTGAGCCAGCACACCCTGTCGCCCATGCGGTACAGGCGCGCTCCGGGCTCGGCCGTGAACGGGTCGGGGACGAAGCGCTCCGCCGTCAGCCCCGGGCGCGCATGGTACCCGCGCACCACCCCCGCTCCGCCCAGGTAGAGCTCACCCGGCACGCCCACCGGCGCCGGGTTTCCTGCCGCGTCCAGGACGTAGGCGCGCAGGT
>DATAAG010000759.1:0-32902 GCA_036260235.1 Longimicrobium sp. | reverse complement strand
CCACGGGGCGTACCCACTCCGCCAGCGCCCGGTCGCGGTCGCCCGCGTAGTGCAGGTGCACGCCCAGCCAGCCGGGCGCGCCGGGAAGGGCGCTCACGCCGCCGCCGGCTGGGGAAGGGTGCGGTACCATGCGTAGAGCGCCAGGGGGATGCGAAAGCGGACGAACTGGTCCAGCTGCGCCAGGACGATGTGGGTGAAGCGGCGCACGAACACGGTGCGCTCGTCCACCGAAGTCGCCGCGGCGATGGCCCGCGCCAGGGCGTCCATCCCTGCCCAGACCGCTTCGGCGCGTTGCGCGGGATCCCAGAGCCGGTCGAACACGGCCACGTTCCCCGGCCCGATCAGGCGCGGAAGCCCTTCCACCACCGTGGGATCCTCGGCGGCGATGGCGTCGCGGAACCGGGGAATCAGCGAGGACGCGTACGCGCGCCAGACCGTTGCGGCGTCCACCCCCGCGCGCTCCAGCGCGGCGGTTAGCCCGGCGGCCCAGCGCACGGCCGTGGCCGTGGCGCCCCCGGCCCGCAGCTGGTCGACCGACCAGAGCGCCTGGTCCGTCAGCAGGGCCTTCACGGCGTGCGCGTCCATCCCGGGCGTGGACCGCAGCACCAGCGCATCCGCGGGCACGTCCACCCAGCGGTAGGAGTTGTTCGGCTCCACCCCGGGGATGAGATCCAGCGAGCACAGGTGCCTGCCGCGGCACTGCGCATGCCGCCGCTCCAGCTCCTCCCGGTCGAGCACGCGCGTGCTGGGCGCGCGGGACAGGTACGCGTCCAGCACAGCCTCCAGCCCGGCGTGCACCTCTTCTTCACGGCTCGCGGCGGGGTCCAGCAGCAGCACCAGGTGCGGGCCCCGCGTGTCGAAGCGGCTGAACCAGAAGTGCTCCAGGGCGCCGCCGCCGCGCAGGGCGTGCACCGCGGGCCCCACGCACTCGGTCAGGAGGCGGTTCTGCTCCGCGAAATCCCAGAAGTAGACGTTCAGCGCCGAGCCGTGCATGCGTTCTCCGGGAGGGTCAGGCGTACTGGATGACGAATCCCGACAGCCGGAACATGGAGCGGACGAATCGCGCCGCCTCGCGCGAGCCCTGGTCCTCATCCACGATCCACCACAGCGCTTCGCGGTCGTCGTCGGTAAGCGGAAGCGACTCGTAGAAGCGCCGGACATCGGCAAGCGCGATGGGAGTGCCGTCGCTCAGCAGGCAGAGGGGGCTGCGGCCGGCGCGCATGCCGGCGCTCTCTTCGGCGTGCTCGCGCATCTCGCTCCACCGGAACCGATCGCGGGCGATGCGGGCGCGGTGCATCCTGAGCTCGTAGCAGTCGTACGCCATCGGCACCAGCCAGCGGTGGCGCCCCACCGCCTGGACGATGGCGTGGTGCGCCCGGCTCATGCTGTCGTCCGCTTCTTCGAGCGCGCGCCGGGTGTAGAAGTAGTAGCCCAGCGCGCCGTAGTAGAAGCGGTCGGCTGCGGGCCGGACGGCGGCGTCGGTGCCCGCGTCCAGCGTGTCCAGCCCTTCGCGCGCGCACCGCAGCATGTCGAGGCTCTTCTCGGGCGCGCCCCCGCGGCGAAGGTCCACGACCGACTGCGCGCAGAGCCGGACCAGGGGACGCACGTGCCCGAACGCTTCGCTCCACTGCTCGCCCTCTCGCCCGCTGAGGGCGACGAAGCGAAGCCAGGCGAACGTCTTTTCCGATGCACTCATGGTTGCCGGGGGTACTGCAGCACATGGAGAAAGGCCGCCCTGCCGCCGCGCTGCAGGGGCAGGGGGTGGGACCCGGGCCTGTCGCCCGGGTCCCGGTTGCTTCATTCGCTGGAGCAGCCCGAGCAGGAGCAGCAGACGCCGCACGAGTCGCCGTCTTCGTCGGACAGCGCAAGGCCGCCGGCCACGTCCTCGAGGGCCTCGTCCGAGAGGGGCTCGATCTCGACGTTCTGGATCTCGAGATCGTCGTTGCGGGGGGTTTCGTTCTCCGACATGTGTCCTCCGTGCTTTCCGAGCCCGCAGGCTCAAGGGGGGGTGGAATGCCCGCCGGAGAGGGCGGGCAGGGTGCGCCCGGAGCGGGCGCGCACTCGGGGCGCCGCGGCCGCCGCCAGCGGCGGATGCAGCGCAAGGGTATCCAGCAGCACCTCCACGGCCCGCGCGCGCCCGTCGGGGCCGCGGGGACACATCGCGGGGGTGGGAAGCATCTCCGTGATCCGCAGCGTCTCGCCGGGGGCCCGCGACAGGGAGTCGCGCAGCAGGGGGAGGAGCAGGGGCGAGCTGAAGTCCAGGTACTGCGGCTTCTGCAGCAGGTGGAGGACGGGGTGCGGCTGCACGTCGGCGATGAAGACGCGCTCCGGGATCCCCCACTCCATGCGCGCGCGGTTGACGGCGGCGAAGGCGCGCGCGTCCGGTGCGTCGAGCAGGCCGCGCAGCCGCTCCACGGGCACGTCCCAGGCGCGCCGGTGCAGCACCAGGTTGCCCAGGAGGGTGCGGGGGACGGTGGTGAGCCCCCGCTCCGGCAGCAGCCGGCGCCGGGGAAACACGGTGGAGAGCTCGCTGGGCCCGAAGGCGCAGAGGAACTTGACCAGGGTGGGGAGCCAGGCCTCGAAGCTCAGCCCCAGGTTGACCGGGAGGTAGCGCTCGCCCCCGCGCCCCGTGAGGCGCGGCACGCCGTCGGCGGCACCGAACCAGATCCGCAGGTCGCCCAGCCGGACCCGCCGGTGCGGGGGGAGCTCCGCGTGGTCGCCGGGAAGGGTGAAGACGACGCCCGTCTGCGGGTGGTGGACGTTGAGCGTGTCGCCGTGCACGGAGTACGCGTCCAGCAGCTGCACCCGCCCGTCCGCCCCCCGCCAGGTGGAGCGGGCGGCCATGTGCGCCGTGTACGCCCGCGCGGCATCCGCGTCCATGGCGGCGGTGAAGCGGCTGCCGTAGCGGCCCGTGCCCTCGCGCAGGCGGTTGAGCATCCAGCGGGAGCCGTCCCCCGCGGCGGGCTGCAGGAGCATCATGGCCCCCCACCCGCGCGCGTCGGTGAACTCCGCCGGCGCCAGCGCCAGCAGCTCCCGCAGCTCCGCCGGGTCGATGCGGCGCTCCCCCTCCTCCATCCGTCCCAGCCCGTCCAGCCCGGCCGTGACGCGGGCGCGCCCCTCGTGCAGCGCCGCCAGGGCGGGGAGCCCCCGCGGGTTCCAGGTGGTCACGCCCCGGTTCCAGTCTCGCCAGTGCGACAGGTGCACCTTCAGGTACTCGTTCCACAGCGGCTGCACCGCCTGGAACACCTCCAGCACCCCCACCTCGCTTTGCCCGGGCCAGCGCTCGCGGGCCACGGCCCCCAGCGTGTGCAGGAAGTCGTGCCGGTGCTCGAAGAGCACGCTCAGCCGGGCGAGGAGCTCGCCGTTGGCGGCGGCCTCGCGGGCCGACCTCGCCGGGACGTCGGCGATCCCCTGCAGCGGGAGCCGCCCGTCGCCCGGGTGGAGGAAGACGTCCTCGTACAGGTTGGAGATCCCCGGCTTCGGGGCGGGGACGGCGGAGGGATCCAGCCCGCCGGCGGCCGCCGCGGCGGGTCCCAGCGCCGCCACGGCCCCGTGCAGGGCGCGCACGGCGGAGGCGGGGTCGGCGGATGCCGCGTACCCTTCCTCCAGCGCCACCAGCCGCTCCAGGCACTCCCGCAGCGGCTCCAGGGCCGCGCCGGGCTCCAGGGTGCGAAGGTGTTGCAGGATGCGCTTCTCCAGGTGCATCTCGTGCACGGGCCAGGGCATGCGCAGCAGCAGCACGCCGGCGTCCAGCAGGCGGTCCACCTGGCCGCGGACGGCGTCCTCCTCCTCGCCGGGGCGCCCGGCCGCCAGGGTGCGGACCAGGGCGCCGTACGTGAGGCCGTCGCCGGCCAGCAGCCCGGCCAGTCGCTCCACCAGGGGCCCGCGCAGCGACGCGGCGGCCAGCGCGTCGCGCTGGTAGCGCAGCCGTCCCGTCTCCGGGTCCGGCGCCCAGCGGTGGGGGCGCAGGTAGAGGAAGCGGCCGGGCTCCGTCTCCGCGAGGGAGTCGTTCAGCGCCACGCGCAGCCCGTCGCGGAAGCCCGGGTGGCGGCAGAGCAGCTCGCCCACGCGGTGCAGCAGGTAGCGCTTGATGCGGACGAGCGAGCGCGGCCGCCACGGCGCGCCCCGCAGCCGCATGCCGCGCCCGCCGCGGCGCAGCGTGCCGAGCCCCACCTGCGTGAAGGTGGAGAAGGGCGACACCTTGCCGGCGGCGCGCGTCAGGTACCGCACCAGCGACTGCTCGGCCTTCACCTCGCGGCGCCCGCAGGCGGCCGGGGGCACCTGGCGAAGGGCGCGGACGGCGTCCACCAGGTCCGGGCTGGCCATGGCCAACCCGCGGACGAACTCCGCGTCGTCCAGCGGCGCGCGCAGGGCCAGGCGCTGGCGCTCCAGCTCCGCGGCGTACGCGGCCTCGAAGCGCGCGTCCCACGCCGCCGCCTCCCCGTCCAGCGCCACGGCCACCTCCGCCGCCTCGCCGGCGGCGGCGCGCAGCGCGTCCCAGCGGGGGTCCGCCGCGCGCGGGTGCAGGGGGCGCCCGTTGTGGCAGTCGCGGCGCACGGCCAGCAGAAAACGGCGCAGCTCCGGCTCCGCGCCGGGAACGGCGGCGTGCAGCCGGTCTGCCAGATCCGCGCGCGCGGCGTCCAGCCGCGCCTGCAGCCCGGCGCGCGCCGGGATCTCCGCGCACAGTCCCGAGGCGAAGGCGTCCAGCGTCTCCAGCGGAAGCCCGGCGACGCGCACCAGCACCGGCTCGCCGCCGCGCGCCCGGAACCAGGGGGCCGGCTCAGGCATACGCCTCCGCCGCCGGCTCCGGCTCCGGCTCCGGCTCCGCGGCCCGCTCCGCCACCCGTGCCGCCCGGCCGACCAGGTGGTACAGGAAGGCCTCGTTCACCAGGTCCAGCCCGGCCTGGTTGGCGACGGCGTGCAGCGCCTTGAAGACGAGGGGAAAGGCGCGCCGCTCCGTGTACGGATCCAGGCTGGGCTGCGCGCGCAGCACCTCGCTCCAGTCACTCAGCTCCGCGATGGCGCCGCGCCAGCGGGCGTCGGTGGCGTCGCCGGCGGGGGCGGAGGAGGGGCCCCAGTGCGCGGCGGCCGTGCGGGCCAGCTGCTGCACCGTGGCCTCCACCCGCGCGACCTGCCGGTCGAACCCGTTCCGGACGTGGTCCTCTCCCGCCTCGTCCGCGGCGGCGAAGCGCACCAGCCAGTCGCGGTGGTAGGCCAGGTATTCCGCGCGCTCCGCGGCGCCGAACCCGGCGGCGCGCAGACCGGCGAACAGCGCGCGCAGCACCGCCCGCTGGCGCGCCGCGCCGGGGATCCGCCCCTCCGCGTCCAGCGAGGTGGACTCCAGCACCAGCGCGGCGCCGCCGGTCAGGCAGGCGGTGATGCGCGCCGCGTAGGCGTCGTCGCGCAGCAGGGCCTTGGGTCCCAGGGAGACGTGGCTGCGGCGGTACCGGGTCCACAGCAGCGAGCGGTCAGGGTAGTCTTCGGAGGCTTCGTCCTCGGGATCGATGGCCGGAATCCCCTCCCGCCTGAAACGCGCCTCCTCCGGGTCCGCGGGGGGAAGCGACGCGAACAGCGCCTCCACGGCGGCTTCGAGGACGCGCCGCGCGTCGTCCGCCCGCTCCGCCGGGCCGTGCACGCGCGCCTTGAGGTGGTCGCCGTTGGCCGCGTACCGCACCCACCACACCCCCCAGTCCGCCTCCGGACGCTCCGCCCGCAGCCGCTCCAGGGCCGGGGCCACCCCCTGGTGGACCACGCGATCCAGGCGGCGGTTGCAGAAGATGCTGGCGGTGAGGATGGGGTCGGGGGCGTGCATGGGGGGCTACTCCAGGAGAAGACAACAGGGGAGCGCGCCGGGGCACGCCAGCCGCAGCAGCGCCCAGCCGATGCCGGAGACGCCGCGGAAGAGCGAGAGGGGGCGCGCGGGCGTCTCGGCCACGAGGCCGAAGCCGTCGTTGCCGGGCGCGCGGTCCAGGACGCGGCGGGCGAGGGAGCGCGCGGCGTGGACCAGCTCCGGGTCGTTCCTCCGGAGGCCGGCGGCGAGGAGCAGGTCCGCGCGGCCCAGGTTGCCGCAGCACAGGTCGTCCACCGGCGTGTCCGGGTGCTGGACGGCGATGGACAGCGCGGTCTCCGCCTCCTCCCGCACCTCCGCGTCGTCGACCAGCGCCGCCGCTTCCAGCCGGGTGAGCGCGATGCCGGGTGCGCCCGTGCACCAGGACTGCACCTCCAGGAACCGCTCGAAGCGCGCGTGCCACCAGTCGCGCCGCGCGGGGTCGTAGAGCTCCCGCTCGTACGCGAAGCCCTCCAGCGCCGCCTCGCGCAGCCGCGGGTCGCCGGTGTGCGCGTACAGGCGCAGGAGCGCGCAGCCGATGCCGGCGGGCCCGTGGGCGAAGCCCGGCCGCGGCGACCCGTCGCCCGCCGGCCAGGCGCGCGGCCCGCCGAACGAGGCGCGCCGCTCCAGCAGGTGCTCCGCGCACCCGGCGGCGATCTGCAGCGGGGTGCGCCCGTGCGCGTTCGGCCCGGGGCGGACGGCGTGGAGCGCCAGGAGGGCGAGGATGGCCCCGGCGCTGCCGTGCAGCACGTCCAGCCGGCCGTCGCCGCGGACGCGGTCGGGGGTCAGCAGCCGGGTGGCGGCGTGGGCCTCGTCCAGCAGCGCCGGCTCGCCGGTCCACTCCGCCAGCCGCACCAGCGTGTAGACGAAGGCGCCGATCCCCACGAACCCGCCCACGGGAAGGGCGGGGGGAACCGACGCGGGCTCCGCCGCCAGCCGCGCGTAGGTGCGCCGGCCCGGGGCCAGGGCGCCCAGCACCGTCTCCCGGTGCTCGTCCGTCCCCCGGACGTGGTCCAGCGCCGCCAGGAAGAGCGCCACGCCGCCGCTGCCGCCGAAGAGGTACGGGTCCATGGGCGCGGGGGCGGCGCCGGGCGCGGCCGGCTGCAGCATCCACACGACCGCTTCGCCGCTGGTGTGCACGGCCTGGCCCCTGAGGTGCGCCGCGATGGACCGCGCCCGCCCCAGGAAGAGCGGCGCGTCGTCGTCGGCCGGCGAGGCCGCGGCGGCGGCGGGCAGGTCCAGCAGTGCAGCGCCGGAAGAGAAATCCGAAAGCACCAGGCGAGGCGTGGGAAGTCGGACAGGAGGGCCTGAGACGATCCGCGGGCCGTGACGAATTGCGTTTCCCGCCGTTTGGCAACTAGCATACCTCCCCTGTAATCTCTCATAAACACATGTGAGAAATCCATTTACCACTCTTTGCCCTCCGTCGCCAAAACACCTTTTCGTGCTTCTCCTCTAGAATCAGGTCGCCCGCCTCTATCGGATAGCACTCGTCTGCGGCGCACCGAGGGCGGCGGGGGGGAAGCGAACACGGCCGGAGCGACGCTTTGCTCCGGCCGTCCACGTGCCCGCCGTTTCCGTTTCATGGTGGCGAATGGCGCAATACGCGCTATCCTGTCGGGATAGGCGATGAACGTGCTCTGCGCCGCTGCTGCCGGCGCGCGGCACCGGGAGCGGCTTGCGGAAGCCGGGCAGGCGCAGCGAAGAAAGAGAGGACGCAGAGGACGTCGAGTCCTCCGCGCCCTCGCTTTTCGCCTCCGCGTCCGTCGAACCAGATCCTCCCGTGAAAGTCGCTTCAGCAGGAGCCCGCGTCCGTCCGCAACAAACCCGCTTTCTGACACCGGATTCGGGAGTTCTCCGTGCACTCCTGGAAAGCGCAAACGTTCTGCGTCTGCGCAAGAAACTGTGAAATCCGGTATGATGTGATGGAAGGCGCCCCGCCTCTACGGGCGCTGAAAGGATCGGGGTACGGAGGAACGGAGAACAGCCAGAGGAACGGAGGATCACTGGCAGTTCCTCCGTATCTCCGGCGCTGGTCTGCCCCCCGGTACGATTCGCCGTGGGGAGCGGGCTAGGCGAGCGCCGGGCGGGGCTCGGGGAGCCCGTCGGGGAGGGCGTCCGGCACGTCGTCCTCCATCCGCATCAGGCCGGGGGAGAGGAGGCCGGCGACCGCCACCAGGATGCACATCCCGCCCATGACCACGAAGAGGAGCCCGATCCCCCGTCCCGGCCCGGTGCCGCCCAGGAGGGGCCCGAGCGCTCCGGCCAGCGCCCCGCCGTCCGCCATGAGCGGCGCGAAGACCCGGTCGGCCAGCGGCCCGGCGCTCAGGTAGCAGACGGGGGCGGTGCAGGTGGCGATCATCCGGCGAATGGCGAAGATGCGCCCCTGCAGCTCGGCCGGCACCTTCACCTGCCAGACCGCCTGGCTGCACCCGTTCATCACCGGCGCCCAGAGGTTGAAGAGGAAGAGCCCCGCGGCCACCAGCGGCGCCCAGGGGCGCAGGCCGGCCACCACCATGCTCACCCCCAGGACCACCCCGCCCAGGACGATCCCCCGCACCCGCCGCCGCGGGCCGCCCCATGCGCTCATCACCGCGCCCCCCAGGAGGATCCCCACCGCCCCGGTGGAAAGGGTGGCGCCGAGGACCGCCGGGGTGGCGAAGGAGAGGACGAGGGGGACGGCGAGGACGTGGTTGAAGTTGGCGAAGAGGTTGATGGACGAGAAGAAGGCCAGGAGCCGCGTGAGCCCCGGCCGCTCGGCCACGTAGCGCACCCCGAAGCGGACGTCGGTCCAGAGCGAGGGCCGCGCCCCCGTTTCCGCGCGCGCCTTCGGCCCGGGGAAGCGCACCGCCGCCAGCGTGCCGACGGCGGCCAGCGTGGTGGCGCAGTCCACCAGCATCACCCCGGGGATGCCGATGCGCCCGATCAGGATCCCCGCCAGGAGGGGGGAGAGGATCCCCGCCGTGGCGTAGGCGAACTCCACCATCCCCGCCGCCCGTCCCAGGAGGTGCCTGGGGACGAGCAGCGTGGTGGCGGCCGAGTACGCCGGCCACTGAAAGGCGGCGCACGCCGCGTAGACCATCGCGGCCAGGTAGATGTACCCGATCTGCAGGCGGTCCGCGTACAGCAGGAGCGCCAGCGCCAGCGTGGCTGACGCCGACACGGTGTCGGCCACGATCATCGTCCGCCGCCGGTCCCACCGGTCCACCAGCGCCCCGGCGAAGGGGAGAAGGAGGACGGTGGGAAGGGTGGCGGCGACGAGGATCAGCGAGAAGGCGGTGACCGACCCGGTGGCGCGGTAGACCCACACCCCCAGCGCGAAGGAGGTGAAGCCGGTGCCCACCCCGGAGACCAGCTGCCCCGCCCAGACCAGGACGAAGGTGCGGAACCCCGGGGGCGCTCCGGCGTCGGGGGCGCTCACGCCGCCCCCGCGACCGCCCGCGCCCCGGCCGGGACGGGCGGAAGGAGCCCGCTGCGGACGAACCAGCGGAAGAAGGTGGCGAAGACGTGCGCGTCCAGCCCCGGCCGGACGACGCGGCTCCCCGCCAGCCCGCGCAGGACGTTCCCGCACCCGATGCGGGGCATGGGGCGGTCGGCGGTGTCGGAGAGGATGCCAAGGAGCGGCTCCAGGACGCTCTCGCCCTCGGCGCCCTCCTCGATCCGCGCGGTGAGCGCGTCGCGCCAGGCGCCGTACGGGATGCTCCGCACGGGGTAGCCGAAGGCGCGCAGGTGGTCGAAGATCCGGTTCCAGGGGAGCGGGTCGGGCTCGATGGTGTGGAAGGTCTTTCCCAGCTCGCCCTGGCGCAGCGAGAGCGCGACGATGGCGCCGGCCACGTAGTCCGCGGTGGCGGTGGCGAGCGGGTACTCGCGCAGCGGCGCCAGCCCCAGCTGGACGCACCCCTGGATCACCCTGGTGACGTAGTCTTCCTGGTTGGAGACGCCGGTGCGGCTGTCGCCCAGGATCACCCCCGGCCGGTAGACGGAGATGGGGATGCCGCGCTCCCGCGCCAGGTTCACCACCCCCTCGGCGACCCACTTGCTCTGGCTGTACCCGGTGTCGTGCCCCACCGGGGGCGGGAGCGGGGTGTCCTCGTCCACCGCCGGGACGCCGGAGACGAAGGCGCCGGCCAGGACGGCCATGGTGGAGACGTGGTGCACGGGCTTGAGCCGCGCGGTGGCCGCCAGCCGCAGCACCTCCTGCGTCCCGGCGACGTTGGAGGCCTTCAGCACCCGGTACGGACGCGCGAAGTTGACCCACGCGCCGCAGTGGTAGACGGCGTCCACCCGTTCGGCCAGCGCGTCGAACTCCGCCTTCGAAAGCCCCAGGAGGGGCCGCGCCAGGTCGCCGGGGACGGCGCGGATGCGGCCGGCCTCCGGCCCCAGGAGCCCGAACGACTCCAGCTTGCGCCGGACGCGCTCCTCGCCCTCCTCCACGCTCCCGGCGCGGACCAGGCAGTGCACCTCGGCGTCCGTCGCGCGGAGGAGCTCGGCGCAGAGGAAGGCGCCCAGGAAGCCGGTGGCGCCGGTGAGGAAGACGGCGCGCGGCGGCCCCGCGGCGGCCGGCGCCAGCCCTTCCGCCGTGATCGCGGGGTCGAGCGCGACCTCGGCCGCCAGGTCGGGGCCGCTCGCGGCGGCGCCGGCGCCCGCGCCTTCCCGCACCTCGATCAACGCCGCCAGGGAGGCGATGGTGGAGGCCTCGAAGAGGTCGCGGACGGTGAGCTTCGCGGGGAAGACGCCGCGCAGGCGCCTGGTCATCTGCGCCAGCATCAGCGAATGGCCGCCGAGCTCGAAGAAGTCGTCCTCCATCCCCACCCGCTCCACCCCCAGCAGCTCGCTCCAGACGGCGGCCAGCTTCCGCTCGGCCTCGCTCCGCGGCGGCACGTAGCCGTCGTCCGCCGGGCGCGGGGCCGCTTTCTCCTCGCTCTCCGTGATCGGACGAGACGGAAGCTCCCCGGCCGCGACGGCGAGCTGCCCCCCAAGGCGGCCGGAGAGGAGGAGCGGAAGGAGTCGCGCGACGGCTTTCTCCGCCGCCTCGCGCGTCTCCACGTCCTCCCCCGCGGGGAGTCCGGCGGCGATCCACTCCGCCCCTCCGTCCCGCGCCTCCGCCGACGCGGCGAGGTACGCGGCGGCCGGATCGTCCGCTCCACCATTCCCGAGCAGGACCTCGGACGCGATCGGGAGGATGCACACCTCGGCCCCGGACGCGTCCGCCAGCGCCGCGGCGAGCGCCACCGCCCGCTCCGCGCGCGTCAGCCGGCAGGCAGCGGAATCGTCCGCATCCACAGGCGATCCGGCGACAACCCCCCGCACGGCGCCGAGGCGGAGCGACACGAACTTCGCCGCGAGCTCCACGTCCTCAGCGTCCACCGGCTGGACCGCGACGTCATCGCCGAGACGGACCAGGCGGCGGATCTCGCGGCTGGTGGGATCGTCCTCCCCCCGCGCCTCGACCCACCCGTCCCAATCGCGGCGGTCGGGAAAGGATGGCGGCTCCAGCGCCACCACGCGCGCGCCGGCCGCGGCAAGCGCGCCCGCCAGCGCGGCGCTCCCGCCGCCGAGCCCACCGGCGAACAGCCAGACGCCATCGGCCGAAGGCGGCGACGCATCCACCGCCACCGGCTCGTACACCCGCTCCCACCGCGTGCGGCCGCGCCACGCCACCAGCGCGGGCCCGGACTCCAGCCCCGCCTCGGCCGTGATCCGCCCGGCCAGCGCCTCGTCCGCTCCGCCGCCGCCGACGTCCACGCACCGGCACTCCACCCCGCGCTCCCGCGAGGCGGCGCGGCAGGCGCCGGCCATCGCCGCGCGGCGTGGATCGACCTCGTCCCCGCTCCCGGCGGAGGCGGCGCGATCCGTCACGGCGAGGATGCGAAGGCCCTCGTGCGCGGACGCGCCGGCCCGCGCGAGCGGGAGAAGGCCGTGGAAGCCGGAGCCGGCCCCCGCATCGTCCTCCCCGCGCGCCCAGAGGTGGATCGCGACCGGCTTCGGCTGATCCTCGCCGCCCAGCGCGCCGAGCAGCGCCTCCCAGTGCTCCGGGCGCGCCGGATCGACCGCTGCCTCGCCGTCCGCGGGGAGACGAAGCTCCGAACCCCGGCGGACGCGGATCACCGCGCGGCCGAGCGACACCGCGCGCGACGCGATGCGATCGCCCAGCGCCGAGCCGTCGTCCAGCACCAGCCAGGGGCCGGGACGGGACGCGGGCGGTGCCGGAGGGAGCGTGCGCTTCCATGTCGCCAGGCGGAGAGGAGAATCGTCACGGGCGGCCGGCGACGCGGCGCGGCCGGGTGGAATCCAGTAGCGCTTCTTCTCCCACGGGTAGGTGGGGAGGGGGACGCGGCGGGGCCGGGCTTCGCCGTGCAGCGCGTCCCAGTCGATCGTCACCCCCTCCTGCCAGAGCCGTCCAACCGCGCCCAGGAGGAAGGCCAGGTCCGGCGCCTCCTCGCGCGGGTGGCGCATGGAGGCCACGGCCACGGGCGCGGGGACCAGCTGCTGCGCGGCGGCCAGCGTCGCCAGCGCGTTCCCCGGGCCCACTTCGAGAAGGATGCGCCCCGGCGCGGAGACCGCCTCGCGCACGCCGTCGGCGAAGCGGATCGGCTGCCGGAGGTGGCGGGCCCAGTACGCCGGGTCGGTCGCCTCCTCGGGGCGGATCCACGTCCCCGTCACGCCGGAGAGGAAGGGGATCGTGGGAGGATTCAGCCGGTAGCGCGCGATGTCGCGGGTGAACTGGTCCAGGAACGGCTCCACCATCCACGAGTGGCTCGCCACCTGGATGCGGACCCGTCCACACTCCACCTCCGCCGCCTCCAGCCGCGCCGCCAGCGCCTCGATCTCGGCCTCGGGGCCGGAGACCAGCGTCAGCCCCGGCGCGTTCACGGCGGCCACCGAGAGGCGGTCGTCCAGCATCGCCCGCACTTCGGCCTCGGGAAGGTGCACCGAGAGCATCCGCCCCTCGGGCATGCGGGCGAAGAGCGTGCCCCGGAGCATCACCAGGTCCAGCGCGTCCTCCAGCGAGAAGACCCCCGCCAGGCACGCCGCCGCGTACTCGCCCAGGGAGTGGCCGATCATGGCGTGCGGCTTCACCCCCCAGCTCATCCACAGCTTCGCCAGCGCGTACTCGGTGACGAAGATGGAGGCCAGCACCGCCGGGACGTGCTCGCGGTCCACGGGCGCCCCGCCCATCAGCGACGGGTAGAGGAAGCGGCGGAGGTCGAAGCCCAGCTTTGGCAGCAGCAACTCGGCGCAGCGGTCCACCTCGTCGCGGAAGAGCGCCTCGGAACGGTAGATCTCGATCCCCATGTCGGGGTGCTGCGTTCCGCCGCCGGGGAACATGAACACCGGCTCCCGCCGCCCGGACGCCGTCGCCCCGGCGCGCCGCGGCTCCGGCCCCCGCAGCGCTTCCACGGCTTCCGCCGCCGTGCGCGCGACCACGGAGCGCCGGTGCTCGAACGCCCGGCGCCCGGCCTGCAGCGTGAACGCCACGTCGGCCAGGTGCAGCGCGGGATGGGCTTCCAGGTGCCAGGCCAGGCGATCCGCCGCCTGGCCGAGCGCCGCCCGGCTCCGCGCGGAAAGGACGAGGAGCTGCCAGGGGCGCGCCTGGCCCGCGCGGGGCTCCGGCTCCGGCGCCTCTTCCAGCACGGCGTGCGCGTTGGTGCCGCCGACGCCGAAGGAGCTGACCCCCGCCCGCCGCGGCTCGCGGCCGGCCGGCCACTCGCGCGCAGCCGTGGGGACGTAGAAGGGCGACGCTTCCAGCTCCAGCCGCGGGTTGGGCGAGGCGTAGTTGGCCGCCGGCGGGATGGTCCGGTGCTCCAGCGCCAGGACGGCGCGCATCATCCCCGCGATCCCGGCGGCGGCGTCCAGGTGGCCGATGTTGGTCTTCACCGAACCCAGCGCGCAGAACCCCCGCCGCCTGGTCCGCGCGCGGAACGCCTGGGTGAGCGCCGCCACCTCGATGGGGTCGCCCACGGGGGTGGCGGTGCCGTGCGCCTCCAGGTAGCCGATGGTGTCGGGGTGCACCCCCGCCACCGCCTGCGCCGAGGCGATCACCCGTGCCTGTGCGTCCACGCTGGGCGCGGTGAACCCCGCCTTGAGCGCGCCGTCGTTGTTGACCGCCGTCCCCCGGATCAGCGCCCGGACGTGGTCGCGGTCCGCCACGGCGTCGGAAAGACGGCGCAGCACCGCCACCGCCGCGCCGTAGCCGGGGACCGTCCCCTCGGCCCGCGCGTCGAAGGGGCGGCAGTGCCCGCCGGGGGCGAAGAGGCCCCCCTCCATCACCGGGTAGCCGGACTTCAGGGGGACGTTGAGCGCCACCCCGCCCACCAGCGCCAGGTCGCAGTCGTAGCTCAGCAGGCTCTGCACCGCCAGGTGGGTCGCCACCAGCGAGGTGGAGCACGCCGTCTGCACCGTCACCGCGGGGCCGCGCAGGTCCAGGAGCCAGGCCACGCGGGTGGCCAGGAAGTCCTTGTCGTTGAAGTTGCGCGCGAACGCCGCCGCGGGCGACCTGAGGAACGCCTCGTTGGTGAGGAGGTTGGCGGCAAGGTACTTGTTCATGAAGACCCCGCCGAAGACCCCCGCCGCCCCGGCGAAGGCCGCCGGGTCGTGCCCGGCGTCCTCCATCGCCTCCCAGCAGACCTCCAGGAAGAGGCGCTGCTGCGGGTCCATCGTCTCCGCCTCGCGCGGCGAGTAGCCGAAGAAGGCGGCGTCGAAGCGGTCCGCGTCTTCGATGACCCCCGAGGCCCGCACGTAGTCGGGGTCGGCCAGGAGGGCGGGGTCCACCCCCGCCTCCCGGAGCTCCGCCTCGCTCATCACGGCGACGGACTCGATCCCGTCGCGCTGGTTGGCCCAGAACGCCTCCACCGTCGGGGCGCCCGGAAGGCGCCCCGCCAGCCCCACGACCGCGACCGGCTCCACCCCGTCGAAGCTCTCCTCGCTCACGCGGGCCTCCCCTGCCGGGCCCGTGCCTGCCGGGCGAGCGCCGCCCGGCGCCGGTCCGCCGTCTCCTGCACCTCCTCCAGCGCCAGCCCGGCCGGCCGCGACCCCGCCAGCGCGGCGGTCAGCGACGCCACGGTGGGGAAGCGGAACATGTCCACCAGCGACAGCTCGCCCCCCACGCGCTCCAGGATCCGGGCGCGCGCCTGCACGACGAGGAGCGAGTTCCCCCCCAGCTCGAAGAAGTTGTCGTCGGCCCCCACCCGCTCCACGCGGAGCACCTCGCGCCACACCTCGGCCACGGCGCACTCCATCCCGTTCTCCGGCGGGCGGAACCCGGTCTTCGCCGCCGGCCGGTCCTCCCGCGGGAGCGCCCTGCGGTCGATCTTGCCGTTCGGCGTCAGCGGCATCGCCTCCAGCGCCACGAACGACGCGGGGACCATGTACTCCGGCAGCGCGTCCCGCAGCGCTGCCCGGAGCGCCCCCTCGTCCGGCGCGGGGACGCCCGCGGCGGGGACGTGGAAGGCCACCAGCCGCGCCGCCGCGCCCTCGCCGCGGGCGACCACGACGGCCTCGCGGACGGCCGGGTGGGCGCGGAGCGCCGCCTCGATCTCGCCCAGCTCGATGCGGTGGCCGCGGAGCTTGACCTGGTGGTCCAGGCGGCCCAGGAACTCCAGCCGCCCGTCGGTGCGGCGGCGCGCCAGGTCGCCGGTGCGGTAGAGGCGCGCGCCCGCCTCGCCCGAGAAGGGGTCGGGGACGAAGCGCTCGGCCGTGAGCCCCGGCCGCCCCAGGTAGCCGCGCGCCACCCCGGGGCCGCCCAGCAGCAGCTCGCCGGGGACGCCCGTGGGCGCCGGGCGCAGCCCGCGGCCGGCCACGTAGGCGCGGGCGTTGGCCAGCGGGCGGCCGATGGGGACGGGGCCCTCCTCGTCCTTCACCCGGTGGGTCGCCGCCCAGACGGTGGCCTCGGTGGGGCCGTACATGTTGTGCACGCTCCCGCCGACCGCGGAGGCCAGCCGCCGCGCCAGGTCGGGCGGGAGCGCCTCGCCGCCCACCAGGAGGCGGCGGAGCGAGCCCAGCGTCTCGCGGGCGTCCGGGTCGTCCGCCAGCACCCCCGCCAGCGACGGCGTGCACTGCAGGTGGGTGACGCCGTGGCGGCGCACCTGCTCGACCACCGTCTCCTCGGCGGCCGCCGCCTTCCGCCGCGCCTCGCTCACCTCGCGCGCCTGCGCCAGGTGCTCCAGCGCGGCCAGGACCTGGTCCTCGGCCACCCCGAAGTCGATCAGGCACGCCACCTCGTCGACGTCGGCCCCCTTGAGCCGGTCGATCATGTCCGCGCACGTCTCCGGCGTCCCCAGGAGCGCGGCGGTGTCGAAGAAGCGCCCGAACGCCTGGCGCACCAGCGCGTCCAGCTCGGCCTCGGGAAGGCTGCGGAGGTCCACTCCGCGCCCCGTGGCCTCGCCCAGCCCGGCCAGGAGGTCGAAGGAGGTCTTGAGGTAGGCGCAGAGCGGCTCGCGGACCATCTCGCGGACCTGCTCGGTGTCCTCGCCCACGAAGGTGTGGAGCATCAGCGACACGTGGCCGCGCCCGGGGTGCCCGGCGGCGCGCCACGCCTCGCGGTAGAGGGCGATCTTCCCGGCCAGCTCGTCGGCGCCGTGGCCCAGGAGGTGGGTGAGGAGCCCGGCGCCCATCTCTCCCGCCAGGCGGAAGGTGTCGGGGCTGCGGGCGCTGGTGATCCACACCGGGAGCTCGGGCTGCAGCGGCGGGGGGAAGATCCCGACGGCGACCTCCGTCCCCGTCCCCGAGCGGCGGCGCACCTTCTCCCCCCGCCAGAGGCGCCGCACCTCGTCGATCCCGCGGACCATCACCTCCCTGCGGTCGGCGTAGGCGCCGGGGGCGAGGGCGAAGTCGTTGGGCTGCCACCCCGAGGCGAAGGAGATCCCCACCCGTCCGCCGGAAAGGTTGTCGACCACGGACCACTCCTCCGCGATCCGCAGGGGGTCGTGGAGGGGAAGGACGACGGAGCCGGCGCGGACCTGGACGCGCGACGTCACCGCCGCCACCGCCGCCCCCGTCACCGAGGGGTTGGGGTAGAGCCCGCCGAAGCGGTGGAAGTGGCGCTCCGGCGTCCACACCGCCGCGAAGCCGTTCCGGTCGGCGAAGCGCGCCCCTTCCTTGAGGAGGCGGTAGCGGTCGCGGCTCTCGCGGTCGAAGTCGCCGCCGAAGTAGAAGAGCGAGAAGTCCATCGGCCGCGCCCGCACCGCCGCGGGGACGGCCGCCGTCCCCGTGGCCGCCGTCGCCGCCGTCAGCTCCTCGCGGCGCAGGACCACCCGGTACCCGCGGGCCAGCGTCCAGAGGATCTCCAGGACGGAGATGTCGAAGGAGATGCTGGTGACCGCCAGCCACGTCCCCGCCCCGTCGGCCCCCAGCAGGGCGTCCATCCCCGAGAAGAAGGCGGCCAGGTTGCGGTGGCTCACCACCACCCCCTTGGGGCGGCCGGTGGAGCCGGAGGTGTAGATCAGGTACGCCATCGACTCCGGCTTCGGCGCATTCGCCGGGGGCGCGGGGACGACCTCCCCCTCCGGCGCGTCCACCCGCACCACCGACGCGCCGGTGCGCGGGAGGCGCCGCGCCAGGCCGGCGCGGGTGACGACGACGGGCGCGCCCGAGTCGCGGACCATGAAGGCCAGCCGGTCCCCGGGGTACGCGGGGTCGAGGGGGAGGTAGGCGCCGCCCGCCTCCATCACCCCCAGCATCGCCACCACCATCTCCGCCGAGCGGTCCAGGCAGACGCCCACGGGGACGTCGGGGCCGACCCCCAGCGCCCACAGGCGCCCGGCGAGGCGGCGCACCCGCGCCCGGAGCTCGCCGCGCGTCAGCGTCTCGCCGCCGGCGACGAGGGCGTCCGCGTCGGGGTCGGCCGCGGCCAGCCGGGCGACGGCCTGGGGCACCGTCTCGCGGGGGAGCTCGGCCGCGGTGGCGTTCCAGTCGTGGATCAGGCGCCGCCGCTCGGCCTCGGGAAGGGCGGGGAGCGCCGAGACCCGCGCGGACGGGTCGTCCACCGCCCCCTGCAGCAGGGTGCAGAGCTGCGCCGCCATCCGGGTGGCGGTGGAGCGGTCGAAGAGATCGGTCCCGTACTCCAGCCGCGCGTCCAGCGCCCCGGCGGAGCGGGTGAGGGAAAGGGTGAGGTCGAACTTGGCCGTCCCGCTGTCCCCCACCAGCGGCTCCACCTTCGCCCCCGGGAGGGCCAGCCCCTCCGGGGGCGCCTCGCGGTAGCTGAAGAGGACCTGGAAGAGGGGGTTGCGGGCCAGGTCGCGGTCGGGGTGCAGCTCCTCCACCAGCTTTTCGAACGGCAGTTCCTGGTGCGCCACCGCCGCGCGGACCTCGGCCCCCATCCGCCGCACCAGCTCCGCGAACGCCGGGTCGTCGGCCAGGTGGGCGCGAAGGACGAGGGTGTTGGCGAAGAACCCCACCAGCCCCTCCAGCTCCGGCCGCACGCGGTTGGCCACCGGGGTGCCGACGACGACCTCGTCCTCGCCCGTGTAGCGCTGGAGGAGGGTGGCGAAGAGGGCCAGGAGCGCCGCGAAGGGGGTGGCCCCCTCGCGCCGCGCCAGCCGCTCCAGCCGCTCGGCGGCGCCGCGGGGGAGCTGGAAGGAGACGTGCGCGCCCCGGTAGCTCTGCACCGGCGGGCGCGGGTGGTCGGTGGGGAGCCCGGAGAGGGCCGTGACCCCCTGCAGCCGCGCCTTCCAGAAGGCCAGGAGGCCGTCGAGCTCCGCCCCGCGGAGGGTGCGCAGCTGCCACTCGGCGAAGTCGGCGTACTGGATGGGGAGCGGGGGGAGCGGCGAGGGGCGCCCCTCGCGGAAGGCGGCGTAGAGCGCCGCCACCTCGCGCTCCAGCACCTCCACCGAGGGTCCGTCGCAGACGATGTGGTGGAGGGTCAGGAGGAGCTTGTGCTCCTCGTCGCCCAGCCGGAGGAGGCGGGCGCGCAGGAGCGGCCCCGCTGCCAGGTCGAAGGGGCGCTGCGCCTCGGCGCGGGCGATCTCCTCGGCCCGGGCGCGGGGCTCGGCCTCGCCCCGGAGGTCCTCCACGGGGAGGGGGACGGGGGCGGGCGGGCGCACCACGGCGCGCGCCTCGCCCCCCTCGGAGCGGAAGGCGCTGCGCAGCACCTCGTGGCGGCGCACCAGCTCCGAGAGCGCCGCCTCCAGCGCGGCCACGTCGAGCGTCCCGCGGATCCGGTAGCCGAGCGGGACGTTGTAGACCGCGCTCTCGGGCTGGAGCTGGTCCAGGAACCAGAGGCGGCGCTGCGGCCAGGAGAGCGCGAAGCTCTGCTCGGCCATCCGCCGCTCCAGGAGCTTCGCCAGCAGGGCGCGCCGCGCGTCGGCGGCCGTCGTTTCCGGCGCGCTCATCGCTCGCCCTCCAGCATCAGCTCGCCCAGGAGCGCCTCCACCTGCTCGGGCGAGAGGTGGTTGATGCCCGCCAGGAGCCGCTCGCCGTCGCGCCAGGCGACGGGGCGGATGGCCGTGGCCTCCTCGCGCGCCGCCCGTGCCGCGTCGACGCGGGCGGCCAGCGCGGCCACGGTGGGCTCGCGGAGGAACTCTCCCAGCGTCACCCTCACCCCCAGGTCGCGCGCCACCCGCGAGACCACCTGTCCCGCCAGGAGCGAGTGCCCGCCCAGGGCGAAGAAGTCGTCGTAGACCCCCGGCTCCGTCCCCAGGAGCGACGCCCAGACCGCCGCCACCTCGCGCTCCGCCGGCGTCCGCGGCGGCACCATGCCGCCGTGGCCGCCGCCCGTCACCGCTTCCGGAGCGGGGAGCGCCCGCCGGTCCACCTTTCCGTGCGGGTTCAGCGGGAGGGCGTCGAGGACGACGAGGTCCGAGGGGACGAGGTGCGCGGGGAGGCGTCCGCGGAGGAACGACCGGACTTCCTCGCCGTTCAAGCGGTTCCCGGAGACGTAGCCCACCAGCCGCCGCCCGGCGCCCTCGCCGCGGGCGACGACGGCCGCCTCGCGCACCGACGGGTGCGCCAGGAGGGCGGCCTCCACCTCGCCCGGCTCGATCCGGTAGCCGCGGACCTTCACCTGGTCGTCCGCGCGTCCCAGGAACTCCAGTGCGTGAGTGCGTGAGTGCGTGGGTGCGTGAGTGAACGGCGGCCGGTTTCGCTGCTCGTGGCCGGCCTCCTGCGCGGCCCCCACCGACGCACTCACGCACTCACGCACTGACGCACTTTCCCTCCACCGCACGCGGTCGCCGGTGCGGTAGAGGCGCGCGCCGGGGATGCCGGAGAAGGGATCGGGGACGAAGCGCTCGGCCGTCATCGCCGGCCGCCCCAGGTAGCCGCGGGCCACGCCGGCGCCGCCCAGGTAGAGCTCGCCCGGGACGCCCGGGGGGAGCGGTCCCCCCGCCGCGTCCAGGACGTAGGCGCGGACGTTGTCGATCGGCCGGCCGATGGAAGGGCGCACCGCTCCGGCGGACGGGGCCACCTCGCCGCCGGTGCCGACGACGGCGTTCTCCGTGGGCCCGTAGTGGTTGAAGAGGCGGAAGGGGAGCCCCGGGCGGGGCGCCTTTCCCAGCGCGTCGCCGCCGGTCAGCAGCGCGCGCAGCTTCGCGTCCGCGTCCCACCGCTCGTCCAGGACGGCCTCGGCGAGGGGGGTGGGGAGGAAGGTCACCGTCACCCCCTCGCGCGCCAGCCACGCGGCCAGCTCCGACGGGGAGGCGCGCACCTCGTCGGGCGGGAACGAGAGCGTGGCGCCCGCGGCGAGGGCGGGCCACACCTCCCACACCGCGGCGTCGAAGCCCGGGCTCGCCACCGGGGCCGAGCGGTCGCCGGGTCCCAGCCCGTAGGCGCGGAGGTGCCAGTCGACCAGGTTCGCCAGCCCCCGGTGCTCCACCATCACCCCCTTGGGGCGGCCGGTGGATCCGGAGGTGTAGATGACGTACGCCAGTGAGGGAACAGGGAATGGGGAATGGGGAATAGCGGGCTCGTCCGCATCCTCCACCTCCACGATCTCATCCAGGAACACCGTCGCGGCGCCGTGGCGCGGCAGGCGGCCGGCGAGGGACGAAAGGGTCAGCACCACCGGGGCGCGGGCGTCGTCCAGCAGCCAGGCGATCCGCTCCGCCGGGTACTCCGGGTCCACCGGGAGGTACGCCGCGCCCGCGTACAGGACGGCGAGCTGCGCGACCACCATCTCCGGCGAGCGCCCGGTGCACACCGCCACGCGCGACTCCGGACCGGCGCCGAGCGCGCGGAGGCGGCGCGCCAGGGCCGAGGCGCGGCGGTGCAGCTCGCCGTACGTCGTCTCCCCGCTCGCCGCGCGGAGCGCCACCGCCTCCGGACGCGTCCGCGCATGATCGGCGACCCGCTCGTGGACCAGGCGGCCGGCGGCGGGTGCATCCGTGCGGTTCCACTCCACCACGACGCGCCGCGCCTCCTCGTCGGTGAGGAGGGAGATGGAGGAGGGGCTGCGGCCGGGCTCGGCCACGAGCCCGGCGAGGAGGGCGTGGAAGTGCCCCGCCATCCGCTCCACCGTGGCCTGGTCGAAGAGGTCCGTCGCGTACTCCCACACGCACTCCACCAGGTCGTCCGGCGCCCCGGGGATCATCTCCGCGCGGGGCATGCAGATGACCTGGAGGTCGAACTTGGCGGAGCCGTTCGACAGCGCCTCGGTGAGCTCCACCTCCACCCCGGGAAGGCGAAGGTCCGGGTACGCCGAGTCGTGGAAGTTGAAGCACACCTGGTAGATGGGGAGGTGTCCCAGGCTCCGCTCCGGGGCCACCGCCTCCACCACCTGCCCGAAGTGCACGTCCTTGTGGGCGTACGCCTCGCGCGCCGTCTCGCGGACCCGGGCCACCAGCGCGCGGAAGTCCGCCGCCCCGCCGGGACGGGCGCGGAGCGCGATGGTGTTCACCAGCATCCCGATCATCGGCTCCGTCTCGCGCCAGCTCCGGTTCGCCACGCCGCCGCCCAGGCAGAAGTCCTCCTGCCCGGTGTAGCGGTGCATCAGCGCCTGGAACGCCGCCATCAGCGTCATGTAGAGCGTCGCCCCGTGCTCGCGCGAGAACGCCCGCGCCGCCCGCACCGTCCCGGGCGGAATGCGGACGCGGAGCGACGAGCCGCGGAAGCTCATCTCCGCCGGGCGCGGCCGGTCGGTGGGGAGCGCCAGGACGGGGTCGGCGCCGGAGAGCGCCTCCTTCCAGTACGCCAGGTCGGCGCGCGCCCGCTCGCCCCGCATCAGCTCGCGGTGCCACGCCGCGAAGTCGGCGAACTGCACGGGGAGCTCCGGGAGCGGCGACGGCTCGCCCCGCACCCGCGCCGTGTAGAGCGCGACGAGCTCGCGGAGGAAGACGGCGAACGACCACCCGTCGTGGACGAAGTGGTGCTCCACCTGCAGGAGGAGGTGCTCGTCGTCCGCCAGCCGCAGGAGCCGCCAGCGGATCAGCGGGAGCACGGAGAGGTCGAAGGGAGTGCCGAACGCCTCCTCCTGGTGCCGCGCGATCTCCGCCTCGCGAGCCTCGGGCGGGAGGCCGCGCAGGTCGAAGCGCGCCAGGTCCGCGGCCAGGGGCGGGTGGATGACCTGCGACGGCGTCCCGTCGATCTCGGGGAAGGTGGTGCGGAAGATCTCGTGGCGGCGGACGATCTCGTCCAGCGCCCACTGCAGCGCGTCCGCGTCCAGGGCGCCCCGGAACCGGAAGGCCGCCTGGAAGTTGTACGACTTCATCCCCGGGGCGAGCTCCTGGAAGTACCAGATCGCCTCCTGGGGAAGGGAGAGGGGGATCGGCCGGTCGCGGGGGACGGGGACGATCGGCGGAAGGCCGGCGCTCCGCTCCGCCGCCTCCACCCGCGCGGCGAGCGCGGCCACGGTGGGGGCGTCGAAGAGGGCGCTCAGGGGAAGCTCCACCCCCAGCGCGTCGCGGACGCGGGTGATCACCTGCGCCGCCCGGAGCGAGTGCCCGCCCAGATCGAAGAACGAGTCCTCCGCGCCGACGCGGTCGATCCCGAGCACCTCCGCCCACACCTCCGCCAGCCGCGCCTCCGTCGGCGTGCGCGGCGCCACGTACCCGGCCTCGTCTCCCCGCCCGAACTCGGGGGCGGGGAGCGCGACGCGGTCGACCTTCCCGTTCGGCAGCCGCGGGAAGGCGTCGAGGAGGATCACCGCCGAAGGGACCATGTAGTCGGGAAGGCGCTCGGCCACCCAGGCGCGCGCGCCCTGCGCGTCGATCCCGCCGGCCACGACGTACGCCGCCAGCCGCCGGTCGCCGGTGGCGTCCTCGCGGGCGACGACGACGGCGTCGCGGACGGCGGGGTGCGCCAGGAGGACGGCCTCCACCTCGCCCAGCTCCACCCGGAAGCCGCGGACCTTCACCTGGTGGTCGATCCGCCCCAGGCAGTCCAGCTCGCCGTCGGGGAGGAAGCGTCCCAGGTCCCCCACGCGGTACATCCGCCCGCCGGGCTCGCCGAAGGGGCAGGGAAGGTACTTCTCCGCCGTCAGCCCCGGCCGCCCCAGGTAGCCGCGGGCCAGCCCCGCCCCCGACAGGTACACCTCCCCCACCTCGCCGTCCGCGACCGGGTCCAGCGCATCGTCCAGGAGGTGGATCCGCGTCCCCGTCACCGCCCGCCCCACCGTCGGTTCCCGGTCCCCGCCGCGGGGGACCAGGAGCGCCGTGGAGTACGTGGTGTCCTCGGTGGGGCCGTAGAGGTTGAAGACCCGCTCCACGTGCCCCAGGGCGTACAGCCCCCGGGCGAGGGCGCCCTTGAGCGGCTCGCCCCCCAGGTTCACCGTCCGCACCGAGCGCGGAAGGCCGCCCGAGCGGAGGAGCTCGGCGGCGGCGGAGGGGACGGTGTTGACCAGCGTCACCTCGTCGCGCGCGGGGAGGGTGGGGAGCGCCAGCGCGTTCTCGGCCATCACGATCTTCCCGCCCACCGCCAGGGTGTGGAAGACCTCGAAGACGTGCATGTCGAAGCAGACCGAGGTCGACCCCAGCACCACGGCGCACTCCTCCGGCGTCCACGTCCGCCGGCACCAGGCCAGGAGGGCGGTGGCGCTCCGGTGCTCGATCTGCACCCCCTTGGGGCGCCCGGTGGAGCCGGAGGTGTAGATCAGGTACGCCAGGTTCCCGGCCTCCCCCCGGCTCGCGGGGCGCGTGTCGCGCTCCACCTCCACGGCGTCGCGGTCGGCGTCCAGCCAGAGGACGTCGCCGCGGTGCCCCGCCAGGAGGGCGCGGAAGCGGGTCCGCGACACCAGGAGGGAGGCGCGGGCGTCGTCGAGCGTCGCGGCGATCCGCTCGCGCGGGTAGTGCGGGTCCAGGGGGACGTACGCCGCGCCGGCCTTGAGGATGCCGAGGAGGCCCACGACCAGCTCCGCCGAACGCTCCAGGCAGACGCCGACCCGGACCTCCGGCCCCGCGCCCCGGCGCAGGAGCGCGTGCGCCAGCCGGTTGGCCCGCGCCTCCAGCTCCCCGTAGGTCAGCGTCGCCGTGCCGTCGACGACCGCCACGGCGTGGGGGTCCCGCGCCGCGCGCGCCTCGAAGGGATGGTGCACGCACGCCGCCCGCGGGCTTCGCTCCGCGCCCCCCCGCTCCGCCGCCCCGGCGTCCTTCGTCTCCGTGACCTTCATGTACCCACCTGGGAATCGCTGGAAAGAGGCCGGAGGGCGCGCGGACGCGCGTCGTTCCCCGTCCGGGCGTGGGAGGGGAGCGACGCCTTCCGCCGCTCCCCTCCTGGTCCGCCCGCCGCTCCGTGGGCCGTCAGTCGTGCGAGGCCGCCGCCATGGCCGCCTCGTCGCGCGCCGACGGGACGGGCGGGGTGAAGCGCCAGAGCGCCGTCCCGTCCGCCTCGAACGACAGGATCGACGTCTCGCCGAAGCGGTGAACCCCCTCCCCCGGCCCGGTGAGCGAGAGGCGGAGCCAGAGGACCCCCTCCAGCGCCTCCTCGTCCGCGACCAGGCGGATCGTCGCGCCGGGGCCGCGGAGGACGGGGCCGTCGGCTGACTCCCCGGCGGTCCAGTCGAGCGCCGTCATCGTCGCCACCACCTGCTGCACCCGCTCGCCGCGGAGGCGCACCGCCACCTCGGTGATGTCCCGGAAGCGGTGACCCGGCGACGGGGGCGTCCCCATGGCCGCGTCGAAGTAGGCGCTCCGGAAGAGCTCGCCGTTGGGACCCACCGGGGCGCCGATGCTGTCGTAGTACTCGGCGAACGACTCATCCAGGGTGATCAGGAAGGGCGCGTCCTCGCCGAAGTCGGGCTCCACCATGTGGTACGCGGGCGGGGCCTCCTCTTTCGGCTGCCCGGGCCTGGCGCGGCGCACCAGCTCGTACTCCACCGGCGTGGCCCCCAGCGCGTCCAGGCGCCGCCGGACCTCGGCGATGACGCCGGGCGTCTGGAAGGTGAACACCAGCCCCGAGGTGAGCCCCGGAAAGGAGGGGAGCGCCGCGTCGAAGAGCTGCACCGCCGTGTTGTGCCCCGCCACGATGCAGCTCGTGTAGGTCCCGGCGTACGACGAGACGGCCTCCTTCACCTTCACGCGCCCCAGCTCCTCGCGGAGGAAGCCGGAGGCGAGGACGTCGCGGTAGGCGTCGCCGTCCAGCATCACGATCACGTGGTCGAGGAGCGGCGTCTCGGGGGTGGCGTCGACGGGGGCGGGCGGAGTGGGCTGCATGGTGCGGAAGTCCTCGGTTGAGATCGAAGAGAAGGCCGTGGCCCGGACGGCCGCCTCAGAAGGCGGCCGGGAGCGACCGGAGCACGCGGAGCGACACGGCCGGGTTCCACTCCGCCGTCCCCGACGCCTGCAGGGCCGGGAGGCGGCGGAACAGGGTGTCGATGGCCACCTCGCCCTCCACGCGCGCCAGCGGGCCGCCGAGGCAGAAGTGGATTCCCACCCCGAAGGCGTCGTGCGCCTTCCCCTTCCGGGTGATGTCCAGGCGGTCGGGGTCGGGAAAGGCCTCGGGGTCGCGGTTGGCGGCGGCCAGTACGGCCAGCACCGAATCGCCAACGCGAATGCGGTGGCCGCCGATCTCCACGTCCTCGATGACGTTCCGGTTGGTCATCTGAACCGGGCTCTCGTAGCGGAGGAACTCGTCCACCGCCGAACGGATGAGCGCCGGGTCCGCCATCAGCAGCGCCCGCTGGTCCGGGTGCTGGAGGAGCGCGTGGATCCCGCTCCCGATGAGCCCCGTGGTGGTCTCGAAGCCCGCGCCCGCCACGAAGATGAAGCAGACGTTGGCCATCAGCTCGTCCTCGGAGATCTGGCCGGTCTCGTCGCACGCCTTCACCAGGAGCGTCATCACGTCGTCCCGGGGGCGGCGGCGGCGCTCGGCGATCAGGTCGCCCAGGTACTGGCGCGTGGTGGCGACGGCGTCGCCCGCGCGGCGCCACGTCTCCTCGCTCGTCCTGAGGTCCACCGCCTGGAACGCCCGCGAGGCCGCCGAGAGGATCGGCCGCCCCTCCTCGGGGATGCCCAGGATCTCGGAGATGACCCACACCGGGAGGGGAAAGGCGTAGTCGGAGATCGCCTCCATCTCCCCCTTCTCGGCGACGCGGTCGATCAGGGCGTGGGCGATCTCGGTGATGCGGGGGCGCATCCGCTCGGCCGCGATCGGCGAGAACGGCACGCGCAGCAGGTTGCGGATGCGGGTGTGGTCGGGCGGGTCGCGGTGGACGATGAACTTCCGCGCCAGCTCCATGAACGGGCGCGCCACCTCGGGAACGGGCGGAGCGGCGGCGGGCTGCGCCTCCCCCTCGTAGTTGACCTGGCGGCGCGCCTTCCCCAGGCGCGGGTCCTTGAGCGCCGCGACCACGTCGGCGTGGCGGAAGAGGTACCAGGCCCCCGGGTACCCGGCCAGCCCCGAGACCCCCCAGTGGATGGGCTCGCGCTCGCGGTACCGGCGGTACACCGGGTGCGGGTCGGCCCGCAGCTCGGGAAACGCGGGGTCGAACGGCTCCAGGCCGGCCTGGACGGACGGAAGAGTGGCCGTGGGGGCTAACGTGCTTGCCATCCGCCTTCTCTCACTTTCTCCCAGGTGCGTACGACGGCGACCCCGCCGCGAGGAGCGCCGTCCACGCTGCGATTCCTATGCGCCATTGGGGGTACGCCTGAATCAAACTTCGCTTTCAGATTTAACGTCGTCAACCGCCGCGTTCGAACCTCCCCAAAATGCCTCACGAGGCGCGGCCGTGCCGCCCGAGAGGGTACGACCCGCAATTCCTGTCGCGGGAACGGCTTCCAGTAATCTGTGAGTTTTAGTTGGACAGTGTGAGCGTGAGTCTGTTACGAAAAATTGTTCTGTCCATCGCCCGACTCCTCCTGTCAGAACGTTCAATACAACCTCAAAAGGACACATTTCATTCTGTTACGAGAATACGCACCCGCGCCTTGGCAACCCTACGTTCGTGGGACGAACGGTGGAGGTGAGGGGACCGGCGGCGACGAGACGAGACGAGGAGAGGGAGCCGTCCGGGGGGTTGGCTGAAGGGGGTCACACAGGGAAGGGATCCTGAGCAAGCGACCGTGTTCCGGATGAGTCGTCCCCTCGCAAACCGGTGATTCATCGCGTCACATCAGTACAATTTCGTGCGTTCTCCAGACGGAGATGTATCCCGAACCGCAGCCGGCTCCGCGGGGTTCCGTGATGAGCATCCGCGTCCAGGTCTGGGTGGCTTACTCGTCCCGGAGATCGACCGGGTCGTCCCGCGCCTGCGCCTTTCGTCACCCGTCCGTATGCACCGTGGACGGCGCAATCCATCCTTCCACGGGTGGCAGGCCCGCACTTATGGGACACCTGTCGCAGTCACGGCGCATCGAGGCTGGACAGATTCTCGATCCTCGCTCTATATTGGCGAGAAGCCTCCTTTTCCTGCCGCGTGGTGCCCGTCGGAGTGCCCCTGTGGGAAAATTTTGTAATTTTTCCCGTCGTCCAGGGGTCGGGACTCCTGCCCCGGGCGTCCGGCGTGGTCGGCGCGCCACCCGCTCGGGCTCCACCGCACGGGCGATCCAGCCCTCGTTCGTACAACCAACGTTTTCCGCGTAATTTAACGATACGAATAGCGGCCGGTTCATTCCCCAGACGAAGGCAGCATGAACCCGCACTCGACCGGTACGGCCGCCTCCGCCGCGGACGCAGACGGCTCCCGCGCCTTTCCGCAGTCGTTCGCGCAGCAGCGGCTGTGGTTCGTGGACCGCATGCAGCCGGGGAACACCGCGTACAACATCGCCCACGCGTACCTGCTGGCCGGGCCGCTGGACGTGGATGCCCTGGGCCGCGCGGTGGACGAGATCGTCCGCCGGCACGAGGCGCTGCGCACCGTGTTCGCCTCGGCCGGCGGGGCTCCCGTGCAGGTGGTGCTGCCGCGGATCGATCCTCCGCTCCGCGTGGAGGCGGTGGACGGGCCCGCGCCGGAGGCGCGCCGGGAGCTGGCGCTGCGCCGGGCACGGGAAGAGGCGGCGTGGCCGTTCGACCTGGAGCGCGGGCCCCTGCTGCGCGTCACCCTGCTGCGGCTGGGGGAGGAGGAGCACGCGCTGGTGCTGGTGATGCACCACATCGTCACCGACGGGTGGAGCATGGGGGTGTTCTTCCGCGAGCTGGGCGCACTCTACGACGCCTTCTCGCGCGGCCTGCCCTCGCCGCTGCGGGCGCTGCCGATGCAGTACGCCGAGTACGCCGCCCGGCAGCGGGAGGGGCTGACCGGGCCCCGGCTGGAGGCGAAGCTGGCCCACTGGAAGCGCCACCTGGCCGGCGCGCCCGCCCTGCTGGAGCTCCCCACCGACCGCCCGCGCCCTTCCGTCCCCACCCTGCGCGGCGCCGTGCACCCCTTCACCCTGCCGTCCGCGCCGCTGGAGGCGCTGCGCCGGCTGGCCCGGCAGGAGGGCGCGTCGCTGTTCATGGCGCTGCTTGCCGCCTTCCAGGCGCTCCTCTCGCGCTGGTCGGGGCAGGACGACCTGGTGGTGGGCGTCCCCGTCGCCAGCCGCGACAGGGCGGCGGAGCCGCTGATCGGGTTCCTGGTGAACACGCTGCCGCTGCGGGTGGACCTGTCCGGCGAGCCCTCGTTCCGCGAACTGCTGCGGCGCGTCCGCGAGAGCACCTTCGCCGGGATGGAAAACCAGGAGGTCCCCTTCGAGCGGCTGGTGGACGAGCTGCGGGTGGAGCGCACGCTGGCCCACCACCCCCTGTTCCAGGTGCTCTTCTCCCTGCAGGTCTCCCCACCCGACGCGCTCCGCCTGAAGGAGCTGGCGGTGGAGCGGGTGGAGCTCGCCCGGGCGACGTCGCGGGTGGACCTGTCGATGGTGGTGACGGAGGTGCCGGGGGCGGGGGTGGAGGGGGAGCTGGAGTACAGCACCGACCTCTTTCACGCGGAGACGGCGGAGCGGCTGGTCCGCCACCTGGCGCGGCTGCTGGAGGGCGCCGCCGCGGACCCGGACGCGGCCGTGGCGGCGCTCCCGCTGATGGACGGCGCGGAGCGGCGGACGGTGCTGGTGGAGTGGAACGCGCCGGCGGCGGACTACCCGCGCGAGGCCACGATCCCCGCCCTCTTCGCGGAGGTGGCCCGGGCCGGCCCCGCTGCCGCCGCGCTGGTGGACGGGGGCGGGACGCTGACGTACGGGGAGCTGGACGCGCGCTCCGCCCGGCTGGCCCGCTGGCTGCGCGTTCGGGGCACGGGTCCCGGGACGGCGGTGGGGCTGGCGCTGGAGCGTTCCAGCGACGGGATCGTCGCCATGCTGGCCGTCGTGCGCGCGGGCGGCGCGTACGTCCCGCTGGACCCCGCCTTTCCCGCGGATCGTCTCGCGTGGATGGTGGAGGACGCCGGGGTCGCCGCGCTGGTGGTGGCGGACGAGGTCCCCGCCGGGCTGCGCGGCTTCGGCGGGCCCGTGATTTCCCTGGCCGCGGACGCGGAGGAGATCGCCAGACAGGACGCGGCGGCGCCGGAGGACGCGGGCGATGCCGGGAGCGCCGCGTACGTGATGTTCACCTCCGGCTCCACGGGGCGTCCCAAGGGGGTGGTGATCCCCCACCGCGGGATCGTGCGGCTGGTACGCGGCCCCCGCGTGTTCGGCTTCGAGCGCGGCGACGTGGTGCTGCACGCCGCGTCGCCCGGCTTCGATGCGTCCACGCTGGAGATCTGGGGTGCGCTCCTGAACGGCCTGCGCCTGGTCATCCTGGGCGCGGGCCCGCGGGCGCTGGCGGAGCTGGGGGCGCTGATCCGCGGGGAGGGCGTCACCTGGACGGCCCTCACCACCGGGCTCTTCAACCAGGTGGTGGACGAGCTGGCGGACGACCTGCGGGGCGTACGGCAGCTGGCCGTCGGCGGCGAGGCGCTGTCGGTGGCGCACGTGCGGCGCGCGCTGGAGCGGCTTCCGGGCGTGCGCATCGCCAACTGCTATGGTCCCACGGAGAACACCAACACCACCACGGCGCGCAACGTCCGTCCGGAGGACCTGGAGCGCCCCGGCATCCCCATCGGTGAGCCGCTTCCCGGCGACCGCGTGTACGTGCTGGACGCCCGGCTGCGCCCCGTCCCCGTGGGCGTTCCCGGCGAGCTGTGCGTGGCCGGCGACGGGCTGGCCATCGGCTACGCGGGGCGGCCGGAGCTGACGGCGGAGAAGTTCGTCACGGCGCAGCTGGACGGGCGGACGGAGCGCGTCTACCGCACCGGCGACCGCGTGCGGTGGCTGCCGGAGGGAACGCTGGAGTTCCTCGGGCGCCTGGACGCGCAGGTGAAGATCCGCGGCTTTCGCATCGAGCCCGGCGAGGTGGAGGCCGCCCTGCGGACGCACCCCGCCGTGCGCGACGCCGCCGTCGCCGCGCACGGCGCCACCACCGCCACCCGCCGGCTGGTGGCCTGGGTCGTCCCCGCCGCCGGGGCGGCCGCGCCCTCCGTGGCGGAGCTGCGCGAATTCCTGGGGCGCACCCTTCCCGAGTACATGCTCCCCTCCGCCTGCGTGGCCGTGGACGCGATCCCCCTGACCCCGGTGGGAAAGGTGGACCGCCGCGCGCTTCCCGCGCCGGACGCCGCGCGAAGCCAGGGGCCGGCCGCGGAGCCCCGCGGCGCGCTGGAGCGTCGGATCGCCGCGGTCTGGGCGGGGGTGCTGGGGGTGGAGCGGGTGGGGGCGGACGAGAACTTCTTCGAGGCCGGCGGCAACTCGCTCCTGCTGATGGCGCTGCACGAGCGGATGCGGAAGGAGCTCCCCGAGGCGGCGGAGCTGCTGCTGCTGGACCTCTTCCGCCACCCCACCGTCCGCTCGCTGGCGGACAGCATGGACCGCGCGGGCAACGGGGCGTCGGCCCCCCCGGCCGCACCGGCGGGATCGAACGGATCGGCCGCATCGAACGGATCGGCCGCACCGGCCGCGGCGAAGGGCTCGACGGCACCGGCCGCGCCCTCGCCGCACGCGGGGCGGGTCGCGGTGGTGGGGATGAGCGGGCGCTGGCCCGGCGCGGCGGACGTGGAGGCGTTCTGGGGCAACCTGCGCGCGGGGGTGGAGTCCATCTCCTTCTTCTCCGAGGCGGAGCTGCGCGAGGAAGGCGTGGCGCCCGAGCTGCTGGCGGATCCGAGGTACGTCCGGGCGGGAGGAATCCTCTCCGACATCGACCGCTTCGACGCCGGCTTCTTCGGCTTCACGCCGCTGGACGCCACCCTCCTGGACCCGCAGCAGCGGCTCTGGCTGGAGTGCGCCTGGGAGGCGATGGAGCACGCCGGCTACGTCCCCGGCGAGACCCCGGAAGTGGGCGTGTACGCGGGGGGGAGCGCGAGCGGATACTACCCCCTGCTCCTGGCGGACCGGGAGCTGGAGGCGCTCGCCGGCCGCTTCAGCCTGCAGCTGGCCAACGACCTGGACTCGCTCACGCCGCGCACGGCGTACAAGCTGGGGCTGGACGGCCCCACGGTGACCGTGCAGTCGGCGTGCTCCACCTCGCTGGCGGCCATCCACACCGCCTGCCGCGCCCTGCTGGGCGGCGAGTGCGACCTGGCGCTGGCCGGCGGCGTGACGGTGCGCGTGCCGCACAGGCGCGGCTACCTGCACGAAGAGGGCGGCACCAGCTCGGCGGACGGGCACTGCCGCCCCTTCGACGCGGCGTCGCGCGGGGCGGTGCCCGGCAACGGGGTGGGCGTGGTGCTGCTCAAGCGGCTGGAAGACGCGCTCGCCGACGGCGACACCATCCACGCCGTGGTCCTGGGCAGCGCGGTGAACAACGACGGCGCCCAGCGCGTGGGGTTCACCGCGCCCAGCGTGCAGGGACAGGCCCGGGTCGTGCGCAGGGCGCTCGCCGCGGCCGGCGTGCCGGCGTCGAGCGTGGGCTACGTGGAGGCGCACGGCACGGGGACGGAGCTGGGCGACCCGATCGAGGTGGCGGCGCTCACCGAGGCGTACGGCCCGGGGGAGCCCGGCTCCATCGCGCTGGGTTCCGTCAAGAGCAACGTGGGGCACCTGAACTCCGCGGCGGGCGCCACCGGGTTCATCAAGACGGTGCTCTCGCTGCGCCACGGCGAGATCGTCCCCACCCTGCACCTGGAGCGGCCCAACCCCAGGATCGACTGGGAGCACGGCCCCTTCCGCGTCAGCACCGCGCTGCACCCCTGGAAGCGCGGCGGCACGCCGCGGCGCGCCGGGGTTTCGGCGTTCGGGATGGGAGGCTCCAACGCGCACGTGGTGCTGGAGGAGCCGCCGGAGCGGGAGCCGTCGGACCCCGGGCGCGAGTGGCGGCTGCTGGTGCTCTCCGCCCGCTCGCCGCGGGCGCTGGACGACGTGGCCGCGCGGCTGGCGGCGCACCTGCGTCCGCACCCGGAACAGCCGCTGGACGACATCGCCTACACCCTGGCGGTGGGACGCAAGACGTTCGCGCACCGCCGCGCCGTCGTCGTCCGGCGCGGCGAGGACGTGGCGGCCGTGCTGGAGGGGCGGGCGACCGGGAGGACGGTGGAGGACCGCGCGGCCGGGGCGCGGCGCTCCGTCGCCTTCCTCTTCCCCGGGCTCGGCGGCCAGTACGTGGGGATGGGGCGCGGCCTGTACGGGACGGAGCCGGTCTTTCGCGCGGAGATCGACCGTTGCGCGGAGCTCCTGCGCCCGCGGCTGGGACTGGACCTGCGCGAGGTGCTGTATCCCGCGGATGCGGGCGAGCCGTCCGGCGGAGGAGCGGCGGAGCGGCTGAACCGGACGGAGGTGG
>DATAAG010000758.1:0-7516 GCA_036260235.1 Longimicrobium sp. | reverse complement strand
GATGCAGATTCCAGCTTCCGAAACCGCGAGGCCCGCGGCTGCGTAGCCATCACCAGAGCACAACCGAAGATCGAACGCCATTCCGGGGCGGCACGGCGGTTGCCGCCCCTGCAGGCACATCCAAGGCGAGGCCCACGATGCACGACGTTCTTCGCGAGCGGATCATTCGCCACCTGGAGGCGATGCCCGAGGCGCAGCAGAACCAGGTGCTGGACTACATCGAGTTCCTGTCCTCCAAGTACAACCGCGAGGTGCGGCGCCCCGGCGGGGTGCAGCGCTTCGGCGAGATCCTGGAGGACAAGATGCGCGCGCAGGGCGTGGCCCTGGGCACCATCCGCGGCGCGCTGGGCGTGGTGGGCACGGCCGGCCGCGTGGTGAGCGGCATCACCGAGGCCGGGCGCACGGTGCTGAAGGAAGTGGAGAACGTGGTGATGCCGCGCGAGCCCGCCAACGGCCAGGCGGCGCTCCCGCCCGGGCCCGTGATGCAGCCGGACGGCGACCCGCGCACCGGGCCGCCGCAGGCCTGAGACCCCAACCGGTAGACCCGTGCACTACAGCGACGACGACGAGACGCCCCGCCCCGGCCACCGTCCCGGCCGCGGCGATGACGACCTCACCGGCCCGGCGGGGCCGGAGGACGACGACCTCGTCGGTCCGCGGCGCGGCGGCGCCCGCTCCGCCGGGTTTGCGGGCCCGGCCGGCGAGGACGAGCTGGCGGCCCGCCGGCGCCCCCGCCGCCGCAGCATCCTGGACGACGACGAGGACGAGCCTCCGCGGCCGCTGGCGCGCAGCCGCCGCGGTCCGCGCGGACGCGGCGAGTCGGGGGGCGTGAGCGCGGCGTCGTTCCGGGCCATCCTGCGTGACGTCCCGGCGTTCCTCAAGCTGCTGGCGCGGCTGGCGCGCGACCCGCGCGTGTCCGTGCTGGACAAGGCGATCGTGGCGGCGGTGCTGGTGTACCTGGTGAGCCCGGTGGACCTGATCCCGGACTTCGCGGCGCCGGTGCTGGGACAGGTGGAGGACGTCTACCTGCTGGCGCTGGCGCTGAGCCGGCTGCTGAACCAGGCGGGGATGGACGTGCTGCTGGACCACTGGGAGGGCGACGCGGCCACGCTGGAGACGGCGCTCTCCGCGCTGGACCGCGCCGGCTCGCTCCTCCCCGGCCCCATCCGCGCCGTGCTGGGCCACCGCGGGGGGTGAGGAGCGGGATCGGGTCAGGCCCCGGGGGAAGCGATTGAAATCGCCGCAACGACTACACGCCGTCCGCCTTCGCGGACACGGACGGCGCCGGCCGGGATGATTATCAACGAGGCGCATGCGATCCGTCGCATGCGCCTCGTCATCTGTCAGCCGCCACCAGGTGGTGCCGTCCCGGCCGCTTGTGCTGCACATTCCGCAATGCAGTGCCGCAGGAGCGTCTGTATCTCGTGCTCCTGGACCGGGATCAACAGCTTCAACTCGATGGCGGAGATGATGGGACGATCCAATCCGCGGGCGATCGCCTGCCCCACAGAAAAGGGCGTCAGGCCCGGGTCGATCTCCATCACGTCCGCCAGGAGGCTCCGGAAGCGGATGCGGACGGCACTCTCCTCGAGCGCAGCGACCGGCCGGCCTTCAGTGACGATGACGTACAGGTCGTAGAAGTCGCGGTGAGCCAGCCGATCGCAGACAGCGTGCAGCTTTCCCGCGCAGATGTCCCGGAACGAGCTGACACGGATGCCCTCTGCGGTATCCTCCAGCCGCTCCAGGCGGAAGGGAGACTGCACGGCAAACTGGAGCTTGACCCCTTGTTCCGGCGCACTGTCCGCATGGGCCGTGTACGTGACCATCCCCAGGCTGCGGCCACCGAACGGCTCCAACAGGACACCTTCGGCGGCGGCCATTTCGCGGACCGCGTCGCCAAAGATGGGGGCATTCAGGCCGGGATCGGAGAAGAAGTCGAGGTCTTCCGATTCGCGATGGTGCAGGTAGTACGCGGCCAGCGCGGTCCCTCCGTCAAGGCGCAGATTGGGGGCGCCATAGGCCGCATCCGCCCGTGCAACGATCTGCATCAGGCGGATGTGAAAGGGAGTGACGATGCGCGGGTTGGCGTTACGCAGCTTGCTCTCTCCGCGTGCGACGGTTACGAAGCTCCTGAATGACCAGTGCCCAGAATTTCCGCGAGTGTTCCGGCAACTCCAGCTTGTCGAACTTTTCCAGCAACACGGGTACAGGCACCAGCTTCCACAGCGTCTCCGGACGCGCGTACATCAGCAGGCGCGCGATGATGGCCGGGTTCTCCGCGTCTACGGGCGCGTCGCGCTTCAGGTCCCAGAACAGCTCCGGGAAGTCTCCGTAGCGGTAGACGGTGTGCTCGTCAGCGGACATGGGTGGTCCTCGGTCGCTCAGGGTGCTCCACGAAAGTTGCCGCTCGCGACGCTGATCGGCAATCCTCCTGCCGTCCGGCGGCGTCGTTCGCTCGACGATCCACGCTCGGCGTGGTTTTCCTGGAAGGAGCGCTACTCGAATCCAGGGCCCGCATGGATGCTCGCGCGCGACCGAAGGATCTTCTCCGGACTCCTGGGGGCGGGCTCCGCAGCGAAAAGCTGGCCCCTCGGTTCTGCCGGCAAGATCCTTCGGTCGGCGCCAGGGTGCAGTGCCGGGTGCAGGTTTCGCGCGGCGCCTCCCTCAGGAAGACGACGCCCCGTTTCGCGATTACATGACCGCGATGAGGGCGAGGGGCGGCGACACGGCTTTACGCCGACATCAGGTCGCCGGGCTCGGCGACGTCCTCCACGTCGGCCGGCGGGGGCTCGACGACGTACAGGCGGGCGTAGCCTTCGCGGGGCAGGTCCAGCAGGGCCTGGCGGAAGAGCTCGTAGCTGCTTTCCACCACCTCCGGCGGCACGCGGCGCTCGCGCAGGTGCTGGCGCGCCAGGCACAGCCGCAGCGGCGCGTCGAAGGCGACGGCGACCACGGGGCGGCCGCGGGCGCCGGCGATCTGCCGCAGCATCTGGCGGCTCCACGGGGTAAGGCTGGTCGCGTCCGCCACCGCCAGGCGCCCGACGGTGAGCCGCGCGCGCAGGATGGCGTAGAAGACGGAGAAGGCCTCGCGACTCACCGCCTGGCTGGCGGCGTCGTCGGAGACCAGGCGGCGGCACTCGTCGCTGGAGACCACCTCCGTCTCGCCGAACCAGCGGCGGGCGAAGGTGCTCTTTCCGCACCCGGAGGGCCCCACCAGCACCACCAGCGCGGCCGGCGGGATCTCCATCTCGTCCCCCGCGTCCGGGCGAATGCGCACCGGCTGGGTCAGGGAGGGCAGCGCGGGCTGTAGTACCGCTTCAGCCACGCGCTCAGCCCGTCCAGCCCCGGGAACAGCACCCGCTCCGTCACGTTGGCCTGGTCCAGCTTGTCGCGGATCTCCCACTTGAGCTCCGAGGGGATGACGATCTTGCGGAACAGCTCGGGATGCGCGGCCAGCCACTCCTCCAGCTCCGCCTGCGGGCTGGACATCACCGAGAAGAGGGCGAACTGGTTGACGATGCGGTCGTCCAGCGACGGCGGCTCGAAGAAGAGGACGAACGGCTCCTTTCCCAGCGCGTCGAACGCCTCCAGCGAATGCGCCCGCCGCTCCAGCATCTCCACCGTGAAGACGTCGGCGGACTCCGCCTCCATCTCCTCGCGCAGCGGCTTTGGAAGGAGGGCGTGCGCCTTCACGAAGTCCACCGTCCAGATCACCGCGTCGCGCTCGAACTCGCCCAGCCGCGCGGTGGCGAAGTGCATGGCCACCTGCGGGGAGAAGGTCCAGTCCAGCAGCCGCGTGGGAAGCCCGTGGTGCTGCGCCACGGCCAGCCAGTTCCACACGGAGTCCGTCTGCACGTCGCTGCTGCGGGCGTACTTGCGAAAGTTGCGCAGCAGGTGCTGCTCCATCCGCCCGTAGTCGCCGCCCAGGCGGGACAGGCTGGTGGTGAGCGGATACGCGGCGCTGGACACCCCGCGGTAGGCGTAGGTGGAGCGGATGCGCCCGATCTGCGGGTTGAACGACTCGCGGTACAGCTGCTCGTTCAGCTCGTTCCAGTTGGAGACCCGGATCTCCGGCATGCAGGGAACAGGGAACAGGGAACAGGGGATCGCCAGCGGCGGGCCGCCCCGCTCCGGTGAATCGCGCCGCGGCCGTTCGCCGGCGCGGGCCGGCTGCCATCCCGGGCTGCCAGATTCCTCGCTGCGGCGCCGCTCCCCGAACGGCGGAGATGGTGCCGCGGGCAGCCGTCCGCCGGTCGCCGGCTCGCGCGCCGCGCTCTCCGGCAACAAGCGTACGCGGGCGCCGCCGGGGCGGCCTCCATCGGATAGAGCCCGGCATCTATCCATGCGAACTCTGGACGCCGGAAACACGCCGCCGCCAGTCTCACGATCGCCTATCCTGTTGCGGTGGAAAGACCTGGTTCGCAAACGGACCAGGGTACGGGCCTTGCTCTTTCCGCCGCAACCTGCGAGATACGGCCCGTCGTCCCGGTTGGGTCCCCACCAGCCCGGGACCGGCCGCTCCGCCCGGCCCGGCCATCCCCGGCAGAACCCCCGCTGTCCGCTTTGCCGATGCCGCATTCCCCATTCTCCCTGCGCCGCCGCCTGTCGTGGCTCGCGGCCGCCGCCCTGGCCGCGCTTCCCGCCGCGGCCGGCGCGCAGGAGCCGGCCCCGGGCGGGCTGTCGCTGGACGAGGTGCTGCGCACCACCCTGGCCAGCAACGCCGACGTCCAGGCGGCCCAGTGGGAGGTGGAGCGCCAGGCGGCGGCGGCGCGGGTGGCGCACGGCGCCTTCGACCCCCGGCTGGGCGCCTCGCTGTCGCGCGACGAGGCGCGCAGCCCGCTCCTCAGCCCGCAGAACGTCCCCGGCATCAGCCAGTCCAGCACCCTCACCTACAGCCTGGGCGCGGACCAGCCGTTCCGCTCGGGGCTCGTCGTTTCCCCCTCGCTCAGCTTTTCGCGGCTGGATGCGGTGGGGCAGGTGTCGGGCGCGCGCAACCAGGCCGTCGCCAGCCTGGGGGTGATGGTGCCCCTGCTGCGCGGGCGCGGCGGCGGCCTGGCCGTGGCCGGCGAGCGGGCGGCGGTGATGCTGCACACGGCCAGCGTGGCCGGCCTGGAGCACCGCCGGGCCGCGTCGCTGCTGGAGGCGGTGGAGGCGTACTGGGGATACGTGGCCGCCTACCGGCGGCTGGAGGTGCTGCGCCGCACGGAGGAGCGCGCCACCCGCCTGGTGGAGCAGACGCGGACGCTGGTGGAGGCGGACGAGCGCCCCCGGGTGGACCTGCTGCCGCTGGAGGCCAACCTGGCCTCGCGCCGCGCGTCCCGCATCTCCGGCGAGCGCACCCTGATCACCGCGCGCCAGCAGCTGGGGCGGGCGATGGGGATCGCCCCCGAGGCCGTCCGCGCCCTGCCGCCCCCCTCCACCGCCTTTCCCGCCGGCCCCGCCGAGGGTGCCGCGCTCCCCGGCGAGGGGGCGCTGGTGGAGGCGGCGCTGCGGGCGCGGCCGGACCTGCAATCCGCCCGGCAGCAGCTGGTGGCCGCCCGCGACCTGCTGGCCGGCTACCGCGGCGAGACCCGCCCGCGGCTGGACCTGAGCTTTACCCTGGGCTACCAGGGGCTGGAGGCGGGCGACGAGCTGGGGCGCCTGGTCTCTCCCTTCTACAGCGACCTGGGCGGGATGCACACCCGCCTGGAGGTGACCTACGGCTTTCCCCTGCGCAACCGGCTGGCGGGCGGGCTGGCGCAGCAGAGCGCCGCGCAGGAGCGGCAGGCGGCGCTGGCGTACGCGGAGCTGCGCCGGCGGGTGCAGCTGGACGCGGCGGCCGCGCTGGAGACGCTGCAGCGCTCCGCCGAGGAGCTGGACCTGTTCGGCGAGGCCGCGCGGCTGCACGAGCTGGCGCTGGACAGCGAGATCCGCCGCTACCAGCTGGGCACCAGCACCATCTTCGACATCATCGACGCCGAGGACGGGCTCACCAGCGCCACGCTGGCGGAGATCGAGGCGCGCTCGCGCTACGCGACCGCGCTGGCCCGGCTTCGCTACGAGACCGGCACCCTGGCGGGCGCGGGCGGGGCGAACCCGGCCGCGCTCACCGCGTGGGAGGAACCATGACGACGACGGGCCCCCAGAACGACACCCCGCCGCCCGCGCCGCAGGCGGCGCCCGCGAAGCCGGCCGAGCCGAAGAAGGAGATCTTCCGCAGCGTGGCGCTGGAGCGGCTCTCCTCGCCGGAGCAGCTCGACCAGCTGATGCAGGTGACCACGCCCCGCGGGTGGCTGCTGCTGGTGGGTGTCGGGACGCTGCTGGTGACGGCGGTGGTCTGGGGGATCGTGGGAAGCGTGCCGGAGCGCATCGCGGGGGAGGGGATCCTGGTCCGCAGCGGCGGCGTGCTGGAAGTCGAAGCCAGCGGCGAGGGGCGCGTGACCGACGTGGCCGTGCGGGTGGGCGACGTGGTGAGCGAGGGGCAGGTGGTGGCCCGCATCGCCCGGCAGGACCTGGTGCTGCGCATCCAGCAGGCGCGGGCGCAGGTGGCGGAGCTGCGGCGGCGGCACCAGGAGCAGGTGCGCTTCGGCGAGCGCGACGTGCAGCTGCAGACGGCCTACCTGGCCCAGCGGCGCGAGCAGCTGCGCGCCTCCATCGACGCCGGCGAGAGCACGCTGCGGGCGCTGAACGAGCGCATCCAGAACGAAGAGCGGCTGGTGCAGCAGGGACTCATCACCCGGCAGGCGCTGCTGGCCACCACGCAGCAGCGCGACCAGGCGGAGGAGCGGGTGCGCCAGAGCCGCAGCGAGCTGGTGCAGCTGGACGCCGAGGGCGGGCAGGTGCGCAACCAGCACCAGAAGGCGGCGCAGGACGCGCGGGCGGCGCTCACCGAGGCCGAGCGCGAGCTGGCCCGGCTGGAGAACGAGCTGCGCACCACCAGCGAGGTCATCAGCCCGTACACGGGGCGCGTGCTGGAGGTGATGGCGGAGCAGGGGAGCATGGTGGACCGCGGCCAGCTGATCCTGACCGTGGACCTCACGGGGAAGGCGGTGAAGGGGCTGGAGGCCATCCTGTACATCCCCTCCGTGCACGGCAAGAAGATCAAGCCCGGGATGGAGGTGCAGATCGCCCCCAGCACGGTGAAGAAGGAGGAGTTCGGCTACCTGCTGGGGACGGTGACCTACGTCTCCGACTTTCCCGTGACCCCGCAGGGGATGACGCGGGTGCTGAAGAACGAGCAGCTGGTGACCGCGCTCTCCGGCGACGACGCGCCGTACGAGGTGCACGTCGACCTCCTCCCCGACCCCGACAATGTAAGCACCTACCGCTGGACCTCGTCGGAGGGGCCGCCGCTGCGCATCCAGAGCGGCACCCTGGCCTCCGCCGGGATCGTGGTGGAGCGCCGCCGGCCGATCCTGATGGTGATCCCGCAGCTGCGCAGGCACGCCGTGCCGCGGGACCGCGAGGCCTCCCCCTCCCCCGCGCGCCCGTGATCGCGCGCGCCCGCCAGGCCGTGCGCCGGCTGCGCGGCGCGGAC
>DATAAG010000757.1:0-3414 GCA_036260235.1 Longimicrobium sp. | reverse complement strand
CCCGCAGGGAGAGGCGCGCGCCGGGGCTTGCGAGTTCCGGCGAAAGGCTGTGCCGCACCCGCTGCTGATCGACTCCTTTCAGACCGTCCCCGCGTTCCGCGCGCTGGCCTCGTCGCTCCCGCGCGCGGGCGAGCGCGCGCTCGCGTCGGGGCTCGCGGGCTCGTCCGCGATGGTGATGCTGGCCGCGCTGCACCGCGTGCGGCGGGAGCGCATCTGGCTCGTCGTCGCGCACGGGCCGGAGGACGCGGAGCAGGCGGCCAGCGACCTGGAGGCGCTGCTGGGCGAGCAGGACGTCTTCCTCTTTCCCCAGCGCGAGTCGCTGCCGTACGAGGAGGGCGAGCCGCACCTGGAGATCGGCGGGGCGCGGGTGGAGGCGCTGGAGGCGCTGCTGAGCGGCCGCGCGCGGCTGATGGTGACCACCGCCCGCGGCCTGCAGGAGCTCTCCCCCGCGGTGGAGGGGCTGCGCGACCTGCGCCTGGAGATCCGCGCCGGCGACACGCTCAGGCTCCCCGAGCTCTCCGGCCGGCTGGAGGAGATGGGGTTCGAGCGGGTGGCCACGGTGGAGGAGGTGGGGCAGTTCGCCCTGCGCGGCGGCATCGTGGACGTGTTCGGCTTCGGCACGCCGGAGCCGGCCCGCATCGAGCTGCTGGGCGACGAGGTGGACTCCATCCGCTTCTTCGACATCCTTACCCAGCTCTCCGTCCGCGCCGTAGACCACCTGCAGCTCCTTCCCGTCGACCTCAAGTCCGTGGACGGCACGGGCGACGGGCGCCCCGCGTCCGCATCCTCCCCCCACGCCTCCTTCGAGGGCGAGCGGCGGTCGCTGCTGGACTACGTTCCCGAGGACACGGTCGTCGTGCACCTGCACGGCACGGGGACGCGCGACGAGCTGGAGCGCACCTGGACGGAGGTGCTGCGCCTGCACGAGAACGAGGCGCGCCGCGGCACCCGGCCGGAATCTCCCGAGCGGCTCTTCTTTCCCCCGGCCCAGGCGGAGCGGCGGCTGGCGGCGTTCGCGCAGCTGTACATCGACGATGCCGGGAACGCGCCGCTGCAGGCGGTGGCCCGCTTTCGCGCGCTGCCGCCGGAGCCCATCGACCGCGACATGGGGCGGCTGGGCGACGTGCTCAAGGCGGGCGCGGCGCGGGGGGAGCGCACCCTCATCCTCTGCGACAACCAGGGGCAGCTGGAGCGCCTGCAGGAGCTGCTGGACGACCTGAAGGTGGCGCGGACGGTGGAGCTGGGGATCGGCTCCATCGGCGGCGGGTTCGTGCTGGCGGACGCGGAGCCGCCCACGCGGGTGCTGACGGACCACGAGATCTTCCGCCGCTCGCGGCGCATCCGCCGCCGCCGCCGCTTCCGGGGGGGCGCGGCGCTGGAGAGCGTGGCCGCGCTCAAGCCCGGCGAGTACGTGGTGCACATGGACCACGGCATCGGCCAGTTCCGGCGGATGGAGCGGGTGCGCCTGGGCGAGGAGGAGTTCGAGACGCTGGTGATCGAGTACGCCGGCGGCGAGCTGCTGCGCGTCCCCGTCCATCGCGTCGATCTCATCGAGCGCTGGGTGGCGGAGGCGGACGGCGAGGACGCGCCTCCTCCCAAAGTGCACCGCATCGGGGGGAAGGACTGGAGCCGGGCCAAGCAGCGCACGCAGAAGGCCATCCAGGAGATGACGGCGGAGCTGCTGGAGCTGTACGCCTCGCGCCAGGCGGAGCAGGGCTTCGCCTACTCGCCGGACAGCCGCTGGCAGCGGGAGATGGAATCGGCCTTCCTCTTCGAGGACACGCCGGACCAGCGCCAGGCCACGGAGGACGTGAAGCGCGACATGGAGTCGCCGCGCCCCATGGACCGGCTGATCTGCGGCGACGTGGGGTACGGCAAGACGGAGGTGGCCATCCGCGCGGCGTTCAAGGCGGTGCAGGACGGCAAGCAGGTGGCGGTGCTCGTCCCCACGACGATCCTGGCGGAGCAGCACCTGCACACCTTCAGCGAGCGGCTGGCGGACTTCCCGGTGAAGATCGAGGCGCTCTCCCGCTTTCGGACGCCGAAGGAGCAGGCGCGGGTGCTGGAGCGGCTGGAGGCGGGGGAGGTGGACATCGTCGTGGGGACGCACCGCATTCTTTCCCCGGACGTGAAGTTCCGCGACCTGGGGCTGATCGTGGTGGACGAGGAGCAGCGCTTCGGGGTGAAGCACAAGGAGATCCTGAAGCAGCTGCGCCGCACGGTGGACGTGCTGACGCTGACGGCGACGCCCATCCCGCGCACCCTGCACTTCTCGCTGCTGGGCTTGCGCGACATGACGCTCATCCAGACCCCGCCGCGCGACCGGCAACCGGTGATCACGCACGTGCTGCCGTGGACGGACGCCATCCTGGAAGACGCCATCCGCCGCGAGCTGGACCGCGGGGGGCAGGTGTTCTTCGTCCACAACCGGGTGGAGACGATCGGCGCGATCGCGCAGAAGGTGCAGAAGCTGGTGCCCGACGCGGCCGTCGGCGTGGCGCACGGGCAGATGCGCGAGAAGGAGCTGGAGGAGGTGATGACCCACTTCCTGGAGGGCGAGCTGGACGTGCTGGTGGCGACGGCCATCATCGAGTCGGGGCTGGACGTGCCCCGCGCCAACACGCTGATCGTGAACCGCGCGGACCACTTCGGCCTGAGCCAGCTCTACCAGATCCGCGGCCGCGTGGGCCGGTCGCACCACCGCGCCTACTGCTACCTGCTGGTGCCGGACGAGATCCAGGAAGACGCGGAGAAGCGGCTGCGGGTGCTGGAGCACTACACCGAGCTGGGGAGCGGCTACCGCATCGCGCTCAAGGACCTGGAGCTGCGCGGCGCGGGGAACATCCTGGGCCAGCAGCAGTCCGGCTTCGTCCACGCCGTGGGTCTCGACACCTATCTCCGGCTGCTGGAGGAGACGATCAAGCAGCTCAAGGGCGGCGGAAAGGCGCCGGCCAAGTCGCTGGCGGACGTGTCGGTGGACGGCACGGCGCTCATCCCGGAGTGGTACATCCCCGACGAAGCGCAGAAGCTGCACTTCTACCGCCGGCTGAGCCGCGAGGAGGGGCTGGCGGGGATCGACGCGGTGCGGCGGGAGCTGCGCGACCGCTACGGCCCGCTGCCGGAGGAGGTGGAGACGCTGCTGGGGACGGCGGCGCTGCGGCTGCTGGGCGGGGAGCTGGGGATCGAGCGGATCCTGGTGCGCCCCTGGGACGTGCGCATGAACTTCCGCACCGGGGTGGTGCCGCGAATGGCGTCGCTGCAGCGCGTGTTTCAGGCGTGGCAGTTCGCGGTGGAGGTACGGCGGCCGCTTCCCCTGTCGCTGACGCTGACGCGGCACGGGACGGAGCCGATCCTGGCCACGCTGGTGTCGGCGCTGCGGGACCTGGCGGCGGATCCGGCGCGGGCGGCGTGAGG
>DATAAG010000756.1:0-1607 GCA_036260235.1 Longimicrobium sp. | reverse complement strand
CCGTGCTGCACCCGGCGCCGGCCAGCACCACGGCGCGCCGGCCGCGCAGCAGCTCCAGCAGCGGCTCCAGCGTTTCGATATCCACGGAGGGAGATGCGACGGCCATGCGATTCGGGTTCTGCGGCCAGCGTGCGTGATCGGTTCCGCGGCGTCCCTGTACCCGACCGCAGGGAAGCGGTTCGGGATGGGGTGATGGGGTGAGGCGATTCCTCCTACCGCGGGTTTCAACTCGCGGTGGATGAGGGGATGGATGCCACGCGCGTCTTGCGGCGGTGCGGCATCGCGTGCATCCGTAAGGACCATGACGATCCGCCTCCCCGCCGCCTTCCTGCTGACGCTGCTCGCCGCCGCCTGCGCGGGGGGTGCCACGCCGCGTGCCGCGCCGCCGGACGCGAGCGCCGGGCTGGACGGGCTGCGGTACGGGGCGCAGGTGGCGGTGCTGCGGGATTCGCTGGTCGCCCGCGCGAACCTGGTGAACGCGGGGCGCGCGCCGGTCGCGCTGGAGTACGGCGACTGCGCGCTGCTGCTGCGCGCCTGGCGCTCGCCGGAGGCGCGCGGCGAGCCGGCGTGGCGGTCCGAGCTGCGCGGGCCGTTCGGCACGGGGCTGCGGGAGGTCTGCGGCTCGCTGCTGCGCACCGCCACCCTCGCGCCGGGCGACTCGCTCCCCCGCCCGCTGCAGCTGCGCGTGCCGCTGCTGGACGTGCTGGGCGATTCCCTGCCGGACGGGCGCTACTGGTTCACCGGCGTGCTGCAGCTCAACTCCGGCGAGTCAGCGCCGTTCCCCGCGGGGGACGGGGTGCTCGCCGCGCGGCGTCCGCCGCTGGAGCCGTTCCGGACGGCGGACGAGACGCGCTTCGACGCGGAGACGCAGGTGTCGGAGGGGGCGGTGGTGGCGACGGTGGTGGGGCGGATGGTGGAGGCGGGAAGCACGGCGCTGCGGATGTCGGAGGCGTGCCCGGTGGTGCTGTACGTCTACCGCACCCGCGAGGAGCGCGAGGCGGCGCCGCGCGCGGCCGTGCCGGCGTGGGTGTCGCACCGCGACTGCCCGCCGGGCGAGGTGCGGCACTCGCTGAACCGCGGCGAGCAGCGCACCTGGCGGGTCCGCGCCCCCGTCCGCGCCGTCCTGGGCGACACCCTGCCGGACGGCCGCTACTTCTTCGCCGTCGCGGTGAACCACGCCCCCCACCGCTTCTTCCTCGCCGCAGGTGAAGCGATGCTCACGCGGTGAGACGGAGGCACGCTGGTGCCGAACCCGTCCCACCTGTCATTCTGAGGGCGGCGCCGTCCCGATCTTGCCCCGGGCTGGATGCCTGTGCGCCGACCGAAGAATCTGTACGCTGGGCGGCAGGATCTCGCGGTCACAGTGAGTTCCCGGACTACGTCCGGGATGGGGCCCGGCGCGAGGGGCGGGAGATTCTTCGGTCGCGCCACACGCTCCGTGGCTCACCGCGAGCTCGGAGTGGGCGCTCCCTCAGCTTGACTTTCGCCTTTCAGGCGGCGTAAGCCAGGGCCTGCACCCAGTGCTCGAGTAGCCGGGCTGGAATTGTGGCGCTCTCCCGGTCTGACGGGGAGCACGACATAAATTCGCTCGCCCAGAGCCGGCGCCG
>DATAAG010000755.1:0-3023 GCA_036260235.1 Longimicrobium sp. | reverse complement strand
GGCGGTCACGCGCGCTGCAGCAGCCGCTCGCGCAGCAGTGAGGGGCCCAGGTCCTGGCGCAGGAGCTCCGCCGCGGCGTCCGCGCCGGCCTCCACGCAGTCCTCCACCTCGGCGATCAGCTCGCGGTCGCTGCTGTCCGCCGCCTGCGCGGCGCGGGCCAGCGCCTCCCACGCGGGGTTCTCCCACCCCTCCGCCGCCATCGCCAGCGCCGCGATCAGCTGCACCTCCACGTCGTCCTCCCGCTCCGCGGCCGCCTGGTGAAGCACCTCCGCCCCCTGCTCGCCGCGCCCCGCATCAGCCAGCGCCAGGCCGAAGAGCGCGCGCAGCCACGAATCGCCGGGCGCGCGCGACAGCGCCTCCTCCAGCGCGTCGAGCCCGTCGTCCGTCCGCCCGGCCAGGAGGAGCGTGATCCCGAGCTCCGCGTGCACCGCGCCGTCCTCCGGCGCCAGCCGGCGCGCCGCCTCCAGTTCCGCGACGGCGTCGTCGAACAGCCCCTCGCGCGCCAGGTACTCGCCGTAGGCGGCCCGGGCGAAGGGGAAGTCGGGGGCGGTGAGGGCCGCCAGGCGCAGCGCGCGCTCCGCCTCGGGATCGTCCAGCGCCGCCAGCCCGCTGCCGGCGGAGGCCAGGATGAACGGGTCCTGCGGCTCCAGCGCCAGCGCGCGGCGGAACATCTCGTACGCCTCGCCCTGCTCGCCCAGGCGCTGCGCGGCGATGCCGGCCCAGCAGAGCAGCAGCGGATGCTCGCCGTGCTCGTCCAGCGCCTGGGCGAGCACGGCGTGCGCCTGGTCCCACATCTCCTCCTCGCCCAGCGACTGCGCCTGCGCGGCAACGGCCTCGACCGCCTGCTCGCGCTCCACGCCGCCCGGCTGTGGCGTACCGTCCTCGCTCATCCGCTCCGTGACCGGTGGAACTTCCGCTCCGCGCGTACCGCGCGCCCATCACAATCCTGCCCCGCCGTACCCCGCTCCGCAAGGTGCGCTCCGCCGCCGTGCACAGAAACGACGAGCGGGGAGCGGACCCGGTCCGCTCCCCGCCTCACGCCGTCGGCCCGCGCCGGTCAGCTCGCGCTGACGACCTGGACCTCGAACACCAGGATGGAGTTCCCGGGAATCAGGCCGTAATCCACGGGCCCGTACCCCAGCGACGGCGGAACGACCAGCTGGCGCCGGCCGCCCACGCGCATCCCGGGAATGCCCTGGTCCCACCCCGTGATCACCTGGCCGGTGCCCACGCGAAAGCTGAACGGCGGCTGCCCCGTTACCCGCGAGTCGAACTGGGTGCCGTTCGGGAACCAGCCGCGGTAGTACACGCCCACGGTCTGCCCCGACTGCACCACGGCGCCCGTGCCCACGGCAAGGTCGCGGTAGTACAGTCCGGACGACGTCTTCGTCATCTGCGAAAGGTCCACGCCCAGCGAGGACGCGAACTCGGTGTTCTCGATCGTCGGCTCCGTGGGCGACGCATCGCACGCGGCGGACAGCAGGGAAAGGGCGCAGAGCAGCGCAAGGGACATGCGGCGCATTTCGTATCTCGCTCGGATGGTTGTGGTTAGCGATGCCACAAAGATAACGGCGCAGGGCCGGAACGAGAACCGCTGCGGACGAGCCCGCACGTGGGTCCCTGTGATACCGGATCCGTCAAGAAGAATCTGCACGCAGGGCAGCAGAGGAGCAGTACAAAACCCCCTCTGCTGCTCTGCTGCTCTGCTGCTCTGCGTGACATGAAGTGTCCGTGCGGATTCCCTCTGAGATCCGCCGGCGCCGCGGCAATGGAGGAGACGGAGGCCGTTCGCACGTCCGTCCGCCCCCGGGACGCGGACGGCATGCGGCCCTCCGCCCGGTGACCGGGCGGAGGGCCGAAGTGCATGCCTGGGACGGGACTCGAACCCGTAAGGGCGTTGGCCCGGCAGATTTTAAGTCTGCTGTGTTTGCCGATTTCACCACCCAGGCGGGCGAAGATCGTCGCCGTCGGGACGACGGCCGCAGAAAGATAACTGGACGCCACTGCCGGGTCTACGGTCTTCCCCGCCCGCCGGCCCCGTCCATCACCTCGCGCAGGCGGCGCACGTTCTCCTCCACGGACGCCTTCGCATTGAAGACCGCGCTCCCCGCCACCACGCAGGTGGCCCCGGCGCGCACCACGTCGGCGGCGGTGTCGGGAGCCACGCCGCCGTCCACCTGCAGCTCCACGTGGTCCAGCCCACGCTCGTCCAGCATGCGGCGGATGCGGGCGATCTTGCCGGTGCTGGTGGGGATGTACGACTGCCCGCCGAAGCCGGGGTTCACCGACATCACCAGCACCAGGTCCACGTACGGCAGGATCTCGGCGAGCGCGTCGACGGAGGTGGCCGGGTTCAGCGTGACGCCGGGCTTCACGCCCAGCTCGCGGATCTGCTGCACGGTACGATGGAGGTGCGGACAGGTCTCCACGTGCACCGTCAGGTAGTCGGCCCCGGCCTTCGCGAAATCGGCCAGGTAGCGCTCCGGGTGCTCGATCATCAGGTGCACGTCGACCGGCAGGGTGGTGGCGCGGCGGGTCGCCGCGGCGATCAACGGGCCGATGGTGATGTTGGGGACGAAGTGCCCGTCCATCACGTCCACGTGGATCCAGTCCGCCCCCGCCGCCTGCGCCTCGGCGATGTGCTCGCCCAGCCGCGTGAAGTCCGCGGAGAGGATGGAGGGGGCGATCTTCACCCGGCTCATCGCGCGCCCTCCCGGTGCCGCACCTGCACGCCGCCGCTCCCGGCGATCACGACGGCCGTCGCCATCCCCAGGAACAGCCCCGTCTCCATCACGCCGGGGCGCAGCGCCAGCGCCACCTCCAGCGCCTCCGGGTCGGCGATGCCGTCGGGAAAGCGGCAGTCGTAGATCAGGTTGCCGCCGTCCGTCACCACCGCGCCGCCGCCGCGATCAGCGGGCCGATGGTGATGTTGGGGACGAAGTGCCCGTCCATCACGTCGACGTGCACCCAGTCGGCGCCCGCGTCCACCGCCTCGCGGATGTGCTCGCCCAGCCGGGTGAAGT
>DATAAG010000754.1:0-1616 GCA_036260235.1 Longimicrobium sp. | reverse complement strand
CCAGCTCGGGGGAGCGCGCCATCACCAGCGCCACCCGCACCTCGGGGCCCACGCCCAGCGCGCGAAGGTGGTGCGCCAGCCGGTTCGCCCGCGCGTTCAGCTCCGCGTAGGTGAGGCGCTCCCCCGCGGAGACCACCGCGGGGGCGTCGGGCGTGCGCTCCACCTGGGCCTCGAAGAGCTCGTGCACGCACGACTCGCGCGGATACTCCGCGTCCGTGCGGTTCCACTCCTCCACCACCCGGACGCGCTCCCTCTCCGGCATGAGGGCCAGCCGCTCCACCGGCCGGCCCTCGTCCGCCACCATCTCCTCCAGCACCCGCCGCAGGTAGCCGAGCCAGCGCTGGATGGTATCGCGCTCGAACAGCGACGTCGCATACGTCACCCCGCCCACGATCCGGCCGTTCACCTCGCCCAGCGACAGCGACAGGTCCTCCTTCGCGGTGCCATGCTCGTCCAGCGCGTCCACGCGGCCGAGCGCCAGCCCCGGCAGCTCCAGGCTTCCGCGCGGCGCGTTCTGCCAGGCGAACATCACCTGGAAGAGCGGGCCGTGCGACAGGCTGCGCACGGGATCGACCAGCTCCACCACCTGCTCGAAGGGGATGTCCTGGTGGTGCTGCGCTCCGAGCGCCCGCTCCTTCACCCGCCCCAGCAGCTCCGCCGCCGTCGGCGCGCCCGACAGGTCCACGCGCAGCGGCAGCGTGTTCACGAAGAAGCCGATCAGCCCCTCGATCTCCCGCCGCCCCCGGTTCGCCGTGGGCGTGCCGACCACCACGTCGTCCTGCCCCGAGAGCCGGCCCAGCACCGCGGCCCAGCCAGCCAGCACCGTCATGAAGAGCGTGGTGCCGTGCCTCTGCCCCAGCGCCTTCAGCCCCGCCGTGAGCGTCTCGTCCAGCTCCACCCCCAGCCGCGCCCCCGCGTGGTCCTTCTGGGCCGGCCGCGGATGGTCGGTGGGCAGTTCCAGCAGCTCCGGGGCGCCCTCCAGCGTCCGGGTCCAGTACTCCGCCTGCCCCTGGAGGACCTCGCCCTCGACCCACCGCCGCTGCCAGGCCGCGTAGTCCGCGTACTGCACCGGCAGCGCGGGCAGGCGCGCCTCCGTGCCCTCGCGATGGGCTGCGTAGAGTGCGGAGAGCTCCTCGGTGAGCACCCCCATCGACCAGCCGTCGCTGATGATGTGGTGCATCGTCAGCAGCAGCACGTGGTCGTCGGCCGCCAGCCGGATGAGCCGGCCGCGGATGAGCGGCCCCCGCTCCAGGTCAAAGGGCGCACCCGCCTCCCCGGCCATCAGCCGGCGGAGCTCGGCTTCCGCGTCCGTCCGCCCGGCCAGGTCGTGTTCGAGGAGGTGGAATCCGACGTCCGCCGGCGCGATCCGCTGCTCCGGGACCCCGTCCACCTGCGCGAAGGTGGTGCGCAGCGCCTCGTGCCGCGCCACGATCCCGTCCAGCGCGCCCACCAGCGCCGCCCGGTCCAGCTCGCCACGCAGACGCAGGCGCATGGGCATGTGGTACGTGCCGCCCAGACCTCCCAGCTGCTCCAGGAACCACAGCCGCTGCTGCGCGAACGACAGCGGAAGGCGGCCTTCTCGGGGCGCGGGCTCGATCGGCGGCAGCTCCGCCCGC